>JBBPYT010000285.1:0-12139 GCA_038199665.1 Hyphomicrobiales bacterium | reverse complement strand
GACCTCTTCGCTGAACAGGGCATGGGTCCCGACGACGAGATCGATGCGGCCGTCCCGGAGGGCCAGCAGCGTTTCGGCCTTCTCGCCCGCCCTGTCTCGGCCGGTCAGGATCGCGAGCCTGAGGCCCGCAGCCTCGGCGAGCGGAGCGATGCGCGCATGATGCTGACGAGCCAGTATCTCGGTCGGCACCATCAAGGCGGCCTGGGATCCGGCTTCGACCGTTGTGGCGGCGGCCAACAGGGCGACGACCGTTTTGCCCGATCCCACATCCCCTTGCAGGAGGCGCAGCATGCGTTGGGGCGTCGCCAGATCGCGCCGGATCTCGGCGAGAGCTTCGCGTTGCGCCGACGTCAGGCTGAAAGGCAGGGCCGCTTCGACGCGCCCGGCGATACGGTTGTCGCCGAGATGAGCACGCCCGTCCGAGTGCCGCATCCGGCTCCGCACGAGCGCCAGCGCCAATTGGCTGGCCAGGAGCTCGTCGAAAGCGAGGCGCGCCCAGGCCGCGGTCGTCGGCTCGACCGCAGAGGGGCTGGTGGGATGGTGGAGGCCGTGCATGGCGTCGCGGAAGCTCGGCCATCCGCGGAGGGCGATCATGTCGGGGGCCAGCCACTCCGGTATTATGGTGAGGCGCCCCAAGGCGCTGTCGATCGCCTTCGCCAGGACACGAGGATAAAGGCCCTCCGTCAAAGGATAGACCGGTTCGACCGCCGGCATGTTGGCCAAGGCTTCGGCGTCGAGGACGCGGTCGGGATGAACCATCTGCAGGCGACCGTCCCAGAGTTCGAGCTTACCGGACACCCAGCGCGTACTGTTCAGCGGAAGGGCTTTTTCGATCCAGGAATGGTTGGCCAAGAAGAACACCAGCGTGACGTCACCCGTGTCGTCTTCCGCGATGACCTTGTACGGCGCCTTGCTGCGGGGGTTGAGCGCCGGATGGTGAGAGACGACCCGCACCTCGAGCGTTGCAACCTCGTCCCGGGGCGCATCGCGGATCTTCGGTCGCGAACGCCGGTCGATGGCGCCGGCCGGGAGATGGAAAAGGAGGTCGAGAACCCGGGCCGGTCGACCCGGCTCGGCAAGCAGGCGGTCCAGCGTCGCCGCGACCTTCGGGCCGACCCCGCGCAAGGATGATGCTTCGGCAAAAAGCGGATTCAAGTCGGACGGGCGCATTGCGGCTTCAAAATGGAGCAAAACGGCAGCAGGGCAAAGCTGGCAGACGGCATGAGCCGCCGCTATATAGGTCCAGGACCCGAACCCAACGAAGATCATCGCGCAACGTGAGTTCAATGACAGTGTCGACCGATCCGGCCGTTCGGCGACGTCGGATGGCCTTTCGCGCCTGGCATCGCGGGACGCGCGAGATGGACCTCATCCTGGGGCGGTTCGCCGATTCTGAGCTTGCCGATCTCAGCCAGGTCGAACTCGATCATTTCGAAGCACTGATGGAATGGCCCGATCCTGACCTTTACCGTTGGGTGACGGGGGAAGCCCGTCCTCCTGCGGACATCGATACTGTTTTTTTCAAGCGGCTTCGCGCTTTTCACACCGGGGCAGGTTCATTGCATGGCTGAAGCCGCTAGGAGCGTGGCCCGTACGGAGCGGGCCCCGACGCCATTGAGCGAGATTGCGCGCGCCGTCAAACTCCTCGACCAGAACGAACATCTCACGCTGGGCAACGCGCCCGACGGCTTCGACGCCTTCGTCGTGGCGGATCTGACGCGGGCCTTGGCAAGGACTGGCGGCGAGCGCCCGGCAGTCCTTGTCCACGTGGCACGCGAAAGCCAGAGGGCACAGCCTTTCCGGGACGCATTGGCCTTTGCGGCCCCGGACATAGAAATCCTGGAATTTCCGGCCTGGGACTGCCAAGCCTACGATCGCGTGTCCCCCAATACCGCGATCGCGGCGCGGCGCATGACGGTGTTGTCCCGCCTGGCGCGCTCGAAATCGTCCAGCGAGCGCCCTCGCATCATCTCGACCACCGTGAGCGCCCTGGTTCAGCGCGTGCCGCCGCGTGAGCGCATTGCCGCCGATTCGTTCTCTGCGGCGCCCGGCAATTCCGTGTCGACGGATGAACTCGTGGCTTGGCTCGAAAGCCATGCGTTCTTGCGTTCCGACACGGTCCGCGACACGGGGGAATATGCGGTCCGCGGCGGCATCGTGGATCTTTTCCCGCCCGGTATGCCGCAGCCCGTCAGGCTGGATTTCTTCGGGCACACGCTCGAATCGATCCGCACGTTCGATGTCGAGACCCAGCGTTCAGTCGGGCAGATGCGGGCGCTCGATCTGGTGCCCATGAGCGAAGTGCAACTCACCACCGACACGATCCGACGTTTTCGCCAAGCTTACCTCGCGACCTTCGGGGCCCAAACCCGAGCCGATCCGCTCTACGATGCCGTGAGTGAAGGCCGCCGACATCCCGGCATGGAGCATTGGCTGCCGCTGTTCTACAACGGCATGGGTACGCTGTTCGACTATGTCGGGGATTGTCCGATCGTCCTCGATCCGTTGGCCGAGGAAGCCGCCAGCGAACGCTTTAAAAACATCAAGGATCATTACGAGGCGCGCGCCGTCGCGCTCGATCGCCACCCCGCGACGGCAGCCTTCAAGCCACTGCCGCCGGACGCTCTGTACCTGACTCCGGAGGAATGGAACGACCGGTTGAGCAAGACCCCGGTGGCACGCGTCACACCGTTCGAGGCCATCGCCGCGGGCGGCAGGACGGTGATCGATTGCGGTGCTCGAGCCGGGCGTACCTTCGCGCTCGAACGCGCCGAGGAGGGTCGGAACGTCTTCGATGCCGCGGTGGAGCATGTGCGCTCGTTGGGTGCGGCCGGCAAGAAGGTCGTCCTCGCAGCCTGGACCGAGGGGTCGCGGGACCGCCTGCGGGGCGTCTTCGCGGAACACGGCCTGAAGCGGGCGGAACCCGTAGGCACGCTGGGCCAGGCCCTTGGACTGCCGGCCGGGGTGACCGCGCTCGCCGTCATGGGGCTCGAACACGGGTTCGAGGCGGCCGATCTCGCCGTGATCGGCGAACAGGACATTCTGGGCGACCGCCTCGTACGCAACCGCAAGAAGACGCGGCGCGGGCCCGACATGCTGCAGGAGGTCGCGGCGCTCTCGGCGGGCGATCTGGTGGTGCATGTCGACCACGGCATAGGGCGGTTCGTGGGTTTGCAGAACATCGAGGTGGGCGACGCTCCGCACGACTGCCTCGAGCTGCACTACGCCGGTGGCGACAAGCTCTTCCTGCCGGTCGAAAACCTGGAGCTTTTGTCCCGCTACGGGTCGGACCAAAGCGACTCCCCGCTCGACAGGTTGGGCGGCGCAGCCTGGCAGGGCCGCAAAGCCCGAATGAAGAATCGCATCCGGGAAATCGCCCACGGCCTCATCAAGATCGCGGCCGAACGGACCACCAAGCCGGGACTCCGGCTGGTGCCGCCTGACGGGCTTTACGATGAGTTCTGCGCTCGCTTTCCCTATAGCGAAACGGAGGACCAGGCTGCGAGCATCGAGGCCGTCATCGGCGATCTCGCATCCGGCCATCCGATGGATCGCCTCGTGTGCGGAGATGTTGGCTTCGGCAAGACCGAGGTCGCCTTGCGGGCCGCCTTCACCAGCGCCATCAACGAGGCGCAGGTGGCGGTCGTGGTGCCCACCACCTTGCTGGCCCGGCAGCACTTCCTGACCTTCGCCGAGCGTTTTGCCGGCTTGCCGATCCAGATTGCGCAGATCTCGCGCATGGTCCCGGCTGCGGAGCAGAAGCGCGTCAAGGCCGGCCTGGCGGACGGCACCATCGACGTGGTGATCGGCACGCATGCGCTGCTCGGCAAAACGATATCGTTCAAGAATCTCGGGCTCGTCGTCATCGACGAAGAGCAGCGATTCGGCGTCAGCCATAAGGAACGGCTGAAGGATCTGCGTGCGGAAGTCCATGTTCTGACGCTGTCGGCGACACCAATCCCGCGCACGCTACAACTCGCCATGACGGGGGTGCGCGATCTGTCGATCATCGCCACGCCGCCGGTGGACCGGCTGTCGGTGCGAACCTCGGTCTTCCCGCTTGACGAACTGATCATTCGCGAAGCGCTGCTGCGCGAACGCTACAGGGGCGGCCAGTCCTTCTACGTCTGTCCACGCATCGAGGACCTGGACGAGGCGGCAGCTTTCCTGTCGCGGAATGTGCCGGAGGTGAAATTCGTTGTTGCCCACGGCCAGATGTCGCCCACCGAGCTGGAAGACAAGATGTCGGCTTTCTACGAAGGCAGATACGACGTCCTGCTGGCCACGGCCATCGTCGAGGCAGGTCTCGACATCCCGCGCGCCAACACGCTGATCGTGCATCGCGCCGACCTATTCGGCCTTGCGCAACTCTACCAGCTTCGGGGCAGGGTGGGCCGGTCGAAAAACCGCGCCTACGCACTGTTCACCCTGCCGGCCGACAAGCCCCCGACCGCACAGGCGGAGAAGCGCCTCAAGGTGCTGCAAACGTTGGACACGCTCGGGGCGGGTTTCGAGCTGGCAAGCCACGATCTCGATATCCGCGGTGCGGGGAACCTGCTCGGCGACGAGCAGTCGGGACATATCAAGGAGGTCGGCTACGAACTCTATCAACAGATGCTGCGTGATGCGATCGAGGCCCTGCAGGCAGGAACCGAAGAGCTCGTGGAGGAAGCCTGGTCCCCGTCGATCACTGTCGGAGTTCCGGTAACGATTCCAGATTATTACGTCTCCGATCTAGCGTTGCGCATGAATCTCTACCGACGTTTGTCCGCCTTGGAAGACGAGGAGGAGATCGAAAACTTCGGTGCCGAAATGGTCGATCGCTTCGGGCCCATGCCCGACGAGGTTCGCCAGCTCTTGAAGCTGATGGCCGTCAAGGGCCTGTGCCGGCGGGCCCATGTCGAGCGGGTGGACGCGGGTCCGAAGGGCGTCGTGGTGGGGTTCCGCGACAACAGTTTCGTCAACCCGCAGGCTTTGGTACACTTTGTTCAGGACCCGAAGACTCACGCCAAGGTCAGGCCAGATATGCGGGTCGCCTTCATGCGCGAGTTCGAGCGGCCGGAAGACCGGCTGGAGGGCACGCGTGCCGTCCTGCGAACGCTGGTCAGCCTCGCGGAAAAGAAGGCCGCATGAGTCGAAAGCGGTCGATCCGATGCTTCAGGGGCTACGGCGCCACCACAGTTCCATCGGCGTGACATTGCTCAGGCCGAAAAGCGGCACCTGCTTGGGCCTTCCAAGGGCGGCCGAATAGGCGATCCATTGATCCTGAGTGTGGAAGAGCGGGATGATGTAGAAGCCGGAGAGCAGAAGGCGGTCCAGCACCCGGACAGCGGCGCCGAAATCCGATTGCGACCGAGCCGCCAGAATGGCCGCAATGGCTCCGTCGATCGCCGGGGATGTGGCACCGGGGAGGTTGAACGAGGCTTCCTGCTTCGCACTGGCCGAACCCCAGCGGGAGCGCTGCTCGGCTCCGGGCGAAGGGGTGGCGATCCAGGAGCCGAGCATCATGTCGAAATCGAACGCCTGTCGGCGGCGCTGGTATTGCACCTCATCGACGAGGCGGACCCGCGCCGCGACGCCGATGCGGGCGAGGCTTTGGGAAAAACTCAAGGCAAGTCGTTCCTGCCGATGGTCGACCACCATGATCTCGAACGCAAACGGAGCGCCGTCGGGCGTCACGAGCTCGGTTCCGCGGAGTCGGTATCCAGCTGTGGCCAGCAGGGCCAGCGCGCGCTTGGCCGAGGCCCTGTCACGTCCTGAGCCGTCACTGACCGGCGGAGACCAGCTGCCCGCGAGAATGTCGTCGCGTACCGCACCGGGATAGGGCGCCAAAATGGCCATCTCGGTCTGGTCCGCCGCCCGGCCCGTCGAAGCGAGGTCGCTCTCGGCGAAGAAGCTGGGCGTGCGCCGATAGAGGTCACCGTAGAGATTGTGATCGAGCCACTCGAAATCGAACATGTCGCCGAGCGCCTCGCGAGCCCGCACGTTGGAAAACAACTTGCGCCTCGTATTGAAGGCGAAGCCTTCCATGCCTTTCGGCAAGCGGAGCGGGACGGTTTCCTTGATGATGCGGCCGTCGTGGACGGGTGGAATGTCGTAACCCGTCAGCCAGCGTGTCGGGTCGGTTTCGATGCGATAGTCGCACAGCCCGGCCTTGAACGCCTCGAAGAGGCTGTTTCCGTCGCGGTAGTAATCGAGGCTGACGTGATCGAAATTGAACATCCCTCGTCGGCTTGGAAGGTCGTTGGCCCAATAATCGGCGTTGCGGTTGAGAACCAGCCGCTGACCGGGCTCGACGGAGGTCACCTTGTAAGGGCCGCTCGCGACGGGAAGTGCGAGAGTCGTCTCGTCGAAGCGAGCCGGGTCGGTCGCGGTCCGGGACAGCACCGGCATCAAGGCGAGAAAGAGTGGGAGTTCACGGTCGCCCGCGCCGGCAAGGTCGAAGCGAACGGTAAGCGGATCCGGCGCCTCGGCACCCCGCACGAGGCCGAAAGCCGAGCGCTGCTGGGGCCGGCCTTTCGCTTTCAGGAGGTTGAACGTGAACAGCACATCCGCGGCCGTGATCGCGCTGCCATCCGAGAAGCGCGCCCTAGGATCGATGTGGAACGCAACGAACGAGCGCGCGTCATCGGTTTCGATCGATCTAGCCACCAGGCCATAGAGCGAGAAGGGTTCGTCGAGCGAACGCGCCATCAGCGGTTCGAAAACTAGGTTGTTCAGTCCTTGTGCCGTCGAGCCAGCCTTCAGGTTGAAAGGATTAAGACTGTCGAACGTTCCAAGAAAACACAGCCGCAGGGAACCTCCCCGTGGTGCATCCGGGTCCGCATACGGAAAGTGGTCGAATGCCGGCGGGAGGGCGGGAGAGCCATGCATCGCAATGGCGGGCTCGCCTCGCTCCTGCGCAGCGGCAGCCGAGCCGAAAGCAAGCCCGGCCAGAAGGCAGGAGCGAATCGTCTTCAACATCAAGGCAGGCTATGCATTGGGCAGCAGAGCGCCAAGTTACCCGAGCTTTGCGGCGGAACTTCAATGACCTCGTATCGCTGCCCGGGTTAACTGCACGTCGAGCCGTTCCGCCGCCCCCATGTTACCATGCCAACTTGTCGCCGCAATCCAAGGTGATGGACAGATAGCCTTTCCGTCTCGGCGAAGCGGGCGCTCGGCTATTTGCGAGGACCGAGTTGCGCTATTGCTTCGCATGAGGCTTCCGTCAAGCGTCGTTCCGAAGCTTGCGCATCACTCTATGAGGAAATTCATGCCGTTTCACGCGACGCGATTCGGGGCTGCCGCCCTGGTTGGCTGCTGGGTCCTGACAGGCGGTGCGGCTCTCGCACAACAAGCGGCGCCAGCCGCGCCTGCGGCGCCCGTTGTGCCCGGGGCGCCCGCGCCGGGCCAACAAGCCCCGCCACAGGGTCCAGTCAAGGTCGATTTGCAAGCCTCCCAGTCAGATTGGACCAAGGTTTGCGGCAAGGCCGGCGGAACGAAGGAAATCTGCTTCACCACCCGCGATTTCACGCAAGCGCCCGACCAGCCTCCACTGATCGCCTTGGCGGTCTACGATGTCAAAGGCGAGGAGCCGATCATCCGCTTCCTGATGCCGCCGGGCCTTCTCATCCGACCGGGAATCCGCTTTGCGACCGACAAGGGCGCACAGCAGGAAGGCGCTTACACGATCTGCCTTCCGAATGGCTGCTTCGCCGAGACAAAGATCAAGAGCTCGGCGATCGATCAGATGAAAAAGGGAACAACGCTCAATGTGGTGGCCAAGAATTCGGTCAACAACGAGGTGACATTCGCCCTGCCGTTGGCCGGCTTCGGCAAGGCATTCGACGGCCCCGCCGTGGATCCGAAGGTGCTGCAGGCGCAACAGGAAGCGCAACAGCAGGAATTGCAGCGCCAGCTCGAGGAGCGGGCCAAGCAGCAGCGTCAGACGCTTGAACAGAAGGCTGCACCAGGCACCCCGGTCGCACCGGCTCCGGCGGCCCCTGCTGCGCCGAAACAGTAGCCAAGACGAGGGATGATCCGGCGGCACAGGGATTGTCTGGCCGCCGGATCGGGACGTCGGGTATCGCGTCAAACTCTAGTCCGGTCAGTCTTCTGCAAGCTATCCGATATCCCGCAAGGTTTCAGTTCCGGGTCGGAATTTTGGCTCTATATTCGCCCCCGGCCGTTTGAACGAATATCTCGCTGATCTGCGGGTGCCTCAAGGGCTCTCCGGACTCGTCGATCAGCAGGTTTTGTTCGGAGACGTAGGCAATATATTCGGTCTCCGTATTTTCGGCCAGCAAGTGATAAAACGGCTGATTCTTTTTCGGCCGAACATCTTCGGGAATCGCCAGCCACCATTCCTCCGTATTCGAAAACACGGGGTCAACGTCGTAGATCAGTCCACGAAACGGATATTTGCGATGCTTGACAACCTGGCCGATCCCAAACTTGGCGCATTGACCCTTCATTCGCCTTCTCCGTTACTTGACCTGTCGCCTGCTAGCCTCAATCGAATTGAGGATACCAAACCGCCCGATCGATCGCCTCAGCGGCAAGATGAGATTTTCTTGAACCCCACCAGCCTTCAGATCCGCAAACTCAAATCCTGGCCTAAGTCGGTGCTGCACCTTACCGGCCGATTCCATTGCCCTTGGGCCGAAAGGTGGGAAGACCCTGGATTTCAGCCCATAACCTTCGATTTTATCCAATTATTCTGCATAGGAGAACCCCGACTGCGTTCGCCGCATCGAAATCCCGCTCATGCGTCGCTCCGCCGCAACCCCGACCTCCTCGGGTTCGTCGCCGCCCGCGACAGACCCTGGCTGATTCAATCGGCCTTTTTTCGGCTTGCAATCGTTGCTAAATAGAAGCGAGAACCGGTGTGCGGGCGTGAGCCAAGGGAACATTAGATGGGCACTGCCAAGAAATTTCAGGTCATGTCGCTGACCGACGCGGCAGCTGACCGCGTTCGGGAGATCATGGCCGGTGCAATGCGACCGCTGTACGGATTGCGGGTTGGCGTGAAGAACGGCGGCTGTGCCGGCATGTCCTACACCATGGAGATTGTGGACGCGCCCGCGCCGCGGGACGAGATCGTGGAAGATAAAGGGGTGAAGGTCCTGATCGATCCCAAGGCCGTGCTGTTCCTGCTCGGAACCCGCATGGACTTCAGAATCGACAAACTTTCGGCCGGCTTCGTTTTCGAAAATCCCAACCAGACTGGCGCCTGTGGCTGCGGCGAGAGCGTCGCGATCACGCCCGCCAAGCCGGAAAGCCTCGTTGCGGCCGTCTGACGCCTGCCGGCCCACCGTTCATTCGAGGTGACAGGTCGCCCTTAAGGCGTCTGCCATTTGTCTGAGGGGTTTTGACGGGCCGACTGGTTGCGGCCGTTCAGTCATTATCGTCAGGTCGAGCGATGCTTGATCTTCACCGGACGCAGCAGAAACGACGGCACGTGATCGCCGAGGCCAACTACGGCCTCGTCATCGTCATTGCCGCGAGATCGCCTGTTCTGCACTCTCGAAGCCGAGCCGGGCTCGTCATATCTCGAACGTCCCGGGCCAGGTACGAATTGACGCCCTGCCGTTCCCTGAGCAGGTTCCTTTCGCGGACGCCCGTGTACGACAGGTTCGGCCTCGCGACGCTCGTTCGAACCGGCTCTTGGATCGGGTCGACGCGAAGACCGCCGCTCCCGGTGTCTCGTCGAAGTTTCGACATCGGTCTCGTGCTCCGAAATGGAGCCGAGGTCCTCCCCCAACCAGTCGATCTTCCGTTGAATGAGCTTCTCGATTTCGTTCACGTATTTCTGGTCGCTGCGTGTGACGATCGAAATGGCCGTGCCCGACAGTCCCGCTCGTCCGGTCCGGCCGATGCGATGTACATAGTCTTCGGCATGCGTTGGAACGTCGAAATTGAACACGTGGCTGACGGCCGGGATGTCGAGGCCGCGAGCTGCCACATCTGAACAGACCAGCAACGAAACTCCACCGTTCCGGAACGCGTCCAACGATGTCGTCCGGGCGCGCTGGTCCATGTCGCCGTGCAGGCATCCCACCGAGAAGCCATGCCTTTCCAGGGATTTGGCGAGAAGGGCGACGTCGCGCTTACGATTAGAAAAGATGATGGCATTGTTGAAATCGTCCGCATTGCGAAGCAGACGCCGGAGCGTTTCGCGCTTCGCCGGGCCCGGCGCGGATGCCACGAGGCCTTGGCTCACGCCTTGCACGGTAGACGATGGAGGAGAAACCTCTATGCGAGCCGGGTTGTGCAGGAAGGTTTCCGTCAGCTTGGTAATTTCCGGCGGCATGGTGGCCGAGAAGAACAAGGTCTGGCGAGTGAACGGCACCAGCTTGCAGATTCTCTCGATGTCAGGGATGAAGCCCATGTCGAGCATTCGATCGGCCTCGTCGATGACGAGGATCTCGATCCCGGTGAGCAGCAATTTTCCGCGCTCGGCGAAGTCGAGGAGACGACCCGGCGTGGCGATCAGAACATCGGCACCGCGGGTGATCTTGGCTTCCTGATCACCGAAGGACACGCCACCGATCAACAAAGCGACGTTGAGCTTGTGATTGATACCGTATTTGCAGAAAGCCTCTTCGACCTGCGCGGCGAGTTCGCGCGTCGGCTCAAGGATCAATGTGCGCGGCATTCGGGCACGGGCGCGACCGCTTTCGAGCCTCGACAACATCGGCAGCGTGAAGGCCGCTGTTTTTCCAGTCCCTGTCTGGGCTATGCCCAATACGTCCCGGCCCGAAAGCGCGACAGGGATGGCTTGCACCTGGATCGGGGTGGGGGAAGAATATCCGGAAGCCTCGACGGCTTTGAGAACCTTATCACTCAGGCCGAGTTCATTGAATGTCATTGAGCGTTGCGTCTACCTTGACGAAGGACGACCCCGAAGCCCGCGTAGGTCGAAAAAAGAGCGCACGTTAACCGTGCTCCACGGAGCGACGCGGAACGCTCTTATCGCCTTGACATAAGCAGAAAAAGCTACAAGTCAACGACAGTAGCCGGCAAATGCTGCTCGACGCTCGAAAAACCTGCTCACAGCCAAGTCAAGTGCGCCAGAGGCGGCAACAATGCCTTTGCTGGGCGCACGATGGCGCCGCATCACGGATTCGTGACTGGCTTGTTGCCGGCCTCGATTGATCCGGTGACGTTCATGTCGACGCCTTCGAGGTGCTGGCGCGCAACCCGGTCGTTCATCGGAACGAAGGCGATGATCGGGAGCCTGCCGGAGTGCGCGATCCACGCCAGGCCATGCGCCCCTGCAACGGCTGTGATCGTGATCGCGGCCGCCGCATAAGCAAACCACCGCGCCGCCGATCCACGGCGATCGCGCACGAAAGAAGAGGCGAGCATGGAAAGCCCTCATGCGCGTGAATCGCGCCGAGCCCGACAATCCGCCGTTAAGGTTGATACTGTCTTAAGCTTCGATTCAGACATCGACGAGGTCGACGGCCTCCTTGGCATGTTCCTGGATGAAGGCAAAGCGCGCCTCGGGTTTGTTGCCCATCAGGCGCTCGACAACGCCTGCCGTGTCTTCCCGATCGTCGTCGGCAATCGCGACTTTGAGCAGCGAGCGCTTCTGCGGATCCATCGTCGTTTCCTTCAAATCGCGCATCGGCATCTCGCCCAGCCCCTTGAACCGACTGATCTCGACTTTGCCGCGACCCGTCACGAGGGAGCGAAGAAGGTAGTCTTTGTGGACATCGTCGCGCGCATAGACGGATTTGGTCCCCTGAGTCAGGCGATAGAGCGGCGGAACGGCAATGAACAGATGATTGGCGTCGATCAGCTGCGGCATCTGCCGATAGAAGAAGGTGATCAGCAGGGACGCGATGTGGGCACCGTCGACATCCGCGTCGGTCATGATGATGACCTTGTCGTAGCGCAGGTCGGCCTCGCGATACTGCGCGCCCGTCCCGCAGCCCAGCGCCAGAACGAGATCCGCCAGTTGCTGGTTGGACGCAAGCTTGTCGCGCGTCGCGCTCGCCACATTCAGGATCTTGCCCCTCAACGGCAATATGGCTTGGCTTGCCCGGTCGCGAGCTTGTTTGGCCGACCCCCCCGCCGAATCGCCTTCGACGATGAAGAGTTCGGAACCCTGAGCCGCGCTGTTCGAGCAATCGGCGAGCTTGCCCGGGAGGCG
>JBBPYT010000284.1:0-4225 GCA_038199665.1 Hyphomicrobiales bacterium | reverse complement strand
TTTCTCCAGCCACGCGCGCCAGCACTCGTATTGGGCGGGGCTCGGCGACAATCGCTGCCGCCGGTCCTTCGCGAGACAAAGCGCCGCCATGGGAGACAGGCCGCGAGAGACCAGAATGCACAGCGCGAGCGTGGCGGATCGACCGATCCCATGCTCGCAATGCACGAGGACCCGCCGGCCTCGATCGAGTTCGGCCTCGGCGAACTCCACTCCGAACTGTGCGCCGTCTCGGGAACCGGCCCAGGCTACCTTGCGTAGTCCGACTTGGAACCACGATGGTTTTCCTGCCGCGAGGAGAAGCAAGTGCCTAATTACCCCGTCCCGTCCCATCATGGCGGAGAGCTTTCGCTGACCGAACGGACCCTGTCGGTCGCCGGCGGGCTCGTCCTGGCCGCCCTTGCGGCACGGCCACGCCCGAACGCCGCGCTCAGCATCCTGGCGCTCGCCGCCGGGTCGTTCCTGGCCTATCGCGGCGCGACGGGCTCCTGCCCGATCAGATCGGCCTTGGCCGACCGCATGGGCTGAACCCTCAAGGGAAAGGCAGTCGAGCCTCGGCTGCCTTCATCACCCCTCGCCGTCGGTCGCCGCCTAAAGCGTGGTCGTTCGGCGGGTGAAGAAGCCGTAGATCACCAGCACGACGATGGCGCCTATAACGGATGCGATCAGCCCTGCGCCCTGATCGGGGCCATACCAGCCGATCGCCTGGCCGAGGAAAGTCGCCACGAAAGCGCCGATGATGCCGAGGACCGCCGTCATAATGAAGCCGCTCGGCTCGTTCGGCCCTGGCATGAGGAATTTGGCGATGACGCCAGCGACGAAACCAATAATGATAGTCCAAATAATGTGCATGGTCCGAATCTCCGGGTAGCAAAGGACATCGGCAATATAGAGTGTTCGGAGCAGCGGCGAAACATCGCGCAAGCGATGCGGCTACGATATCCAAGCCGAAGTCGAGGGCCGGTGTTGCTGGCTGCCCGATTCTTCGCCGCGACCCCGACGGTCGATCGCTCCGTGGAAAGTCCCGTGGCGGCCCGGAGCGACAATCCGCCCGGATCGCCACGGTTTTTGCAATTCGCGGGCGCTTGCCCTAAGCACCTCCGGCGCTGAGGGAACTTGCATTGGGAAAACGACAGCTGCGGGTCGCTCTCGTCGGGGTCGGCAATTGTGCCTCCTCCTTCGTGCAAGGGCTCGAATACTACAAGGACGCGTGCTCGAACGAACCCGTGCCGGGTCTCATGAACGTGGTGGTCGGCGACTATCACGTCAGGGACGTCGCGGTCGTCGCCGCCTTCGACATCAGCGCCGACAAGGTCGGCCGGGATCTTGCCGACGCCATCGGTGCGGCACCCAATAACACCTATCGTTTCGCCGAGGTCCCCGCCACGGGGGTCAGGGTCGAACGGGGCCAAACACTCGACGGCTTGGGACGATACTTGCGGGACGTCGTGACCGAATCGGACGCCGCCCCGGTCGATGTGGCCGCGACCTTGAAGGAATCACGCACCGATGTGCTGGTGTCCTACCTTCCGGTGGGGTCGCAGTGCGCGGCCGAGTATTACGCCGAGCGTGCGCTCGAGGCCGGCTGCGCTTTCGTCAATTGCATGCCGGTCTTCATCGCGTCCAATCCGCAATGGGAGAAGCGCTTTGCCGAGAAGAACCTGCCGATCATCGGTGACGACATCAAAAGTCAGGTCGGCGCCACCATCGTGCATCGGATGCTGGTGAACCTGTTCCGCGAGCGCGGCGTCAAGCTCGACCGCACCTACCAGCTCAACTTCGGCGGCAATGCCGATTTCCAGAACATGCTGGAGCGCGACCGGCTGGAATCGAAGAAGATCTCGAAGACCCAGGCCGTGTCCAGCCAGTTCGAGGTTCCCCTGGACGCGGGCGACCTTCACGTCGGACCCAGCGATTACGTGCCTTGGCTGGTCGACCGCAAGTGGGCGCATATCCGCATGGAAGGCACCGCGTTTGGCGGCGTGCCGCTCAACCTCGAACTCAAGCTCGAAGTGTGGGACTCGCCCAATTCCGCCGGTGTGGTGATCGACGCCGTCCGCTGCGCCAAGCTGGCGCTCGATCGCGGCATCGGAGGCGCGCTGGTCGGGCCGTCCAGCTACTTCATGAAATCGCCCCCGAAACAGTTCACCGACGCCGAAGCGCGCGAACGGACTCACAACTTCGTTGCCGGAGTGGAGTGATCCCATGAGGTGCGCTCCATGGTGACCCTGTTCCTCGTGCGCCACGCCACCCACGCCCTCGTGGGCAAGGTGCTGGCCGGGCGGATGGCCGGGATCGGCCTCGACCAGGAGGGTCGGGCACAGGCAGAGCGGCTTGCCGGGCGACTCAGCCGCGAAAAGATCGACGAAGTGGTGACGAGCCCGCTGGAGCGCGCGCGGGAGACTGCCGAGCCGATCGCAGCGCGGCTGAATTGCCCGGTCAGCATCGCGGATGAGATCAACGAGATCGATTGCGGTGCCTGGACCGGGCTGAGCTTCGATGCTCTGTCCGACGACCCCCGTTGGGCGCTCTGGAACGAGTCTCGCGCGAGCGCGTGCACGCCGGACGGCGAGGCCATGGCGGCCGTGCAAGTGCGGGCCATGGCGCTGGTTCGCCGGCTCGCGGCCCGGGCCGGCGCGGTCGCTTGCGTGACCCATAGCGATGTGATCAAGGCGATCGTGTCGGCCATTCTGGGGCTTTCGCTCGACCGTCATGACAGTTTCACCATCGACCCCGCTTCGATCACCACGGTGCAGGCCTTCGGCGAGGTCGGCAGAATCGTTCGGATGAACGAATCGGTGACCGCGTGAAGATCGTGGTATTCGGCCTGACGATCTCGTCATCCTGGGGCAATGGCCACGCGACCTTGTGGCGCGGGCTCGCCAGAGCGTTGATCCGCCGCCGGCACGACTTCACCTTCTTCGAACACGACGTGGCCTACTACCGGGAGAACCGCGACCTGCATGATCTCGAGGGCGGGCGGCTTTTGATTTACCGGGACTGGGAAGCGGTTCGTGACGAGGCGCGGCGTGCGGTCGGGGAGGCGGATGTGGCGGTCGTGACCTCGTATTGTCCGGATGCGCGGGAAGCGGAACGATTGGTGCTCGACGCGGGGCACGCCACGCGGGTCTTCTACGATCTCGACACGCCCGTGACCCTATCCAGGCTGGGCCAGGCGGGCGGACCCGATTACGTCGGCCCGGACGGCTTTGCCGGCTACGATCTCGTCCTCTCCTATACGGGCGGTCGCGCCCTCACCGAACTTCGGACCCGGCTCGGCGCGCGACAAGTGGCGCCGCTCTATGGCCATGTCGATACCGGGGTCCACCGTCCGGCTGCGGCATCGGAGCGGTTTGCGGCGGACCTGTCCTATCTCGGCACCTATGCGGCCGATCGCCAACGGGCGCTCGAACGGCTTTTCGTCGAGCCCGCGCGGCGGCGCCCGGAGCAGAAATTCCTGATCGGCGGGGCGCAATACCCGCAGGATTTCCCATGGACGCAGAACATTTTCTTCGTTCGCCATCTGCCGCCGCCCGAACATGCGGCCTTCTTCTCATCGGGGCGAATGACCCTCAACGTCACGCGGGCCGCCATGGCCGAAATGGGATGGTGCCCTTCCGGTCGGTTGTTCGAGGCGGCCGCCTGCGGAGCCGCGATCCTGACCGACGATTGGGAAGGGCTCGACGCCTTCTTCGAGCCGGGCCAGGAGCTTATGGTGACGCTGAACGCGGAGGACACCCTCGCTGCCCTCGACCGCAGCGATGCCGAGTTGCGGCGGATTGCCGAGGCGGGCCGGGCCCGGGTCATGGCCGAACATACGTCGGATCACCGGGCTCGAGCTTTCGAAGCCGCGCTCGATGCGGCGCGCTCACCTGCGCCGGCCGGGGCCGCGCCGACGGGTCCGGCCCGAGCCGAGGCTTAGCCGATGTGGGGCATCGTTCCGGCCGCGGGCCGCGGCAGCCGCATCCAGCCGCTGGCCTTTTCCAAGGAGCTCCTGCCGGTTGGCAGCCGGCTCGACGGCGAGATCGAACGGCCTTGCGCCGTGAGCGAATACCTGCTCGATCGCATGGTGGCCGGCGGCGCCAGCAAGATCTGCTTCGTCATCTCACCCGGCAAATCCGACATCCTGGCCTACTATGGCGGCGGCTACGCGGGCGCTTCCATCGCCTATGTGGTGCAGCCTCAGGCGAGCGGCCTGTGCGATGCCATCTTCCGGGCGTGCCCGCTG
>JBBPYT010000283.1:0-12449 GCA_038199665.1 Hyphomicrobiales bacterium | reverse complement strand
TCGATCGAAAGGTGACGGTCGGCTACATCTACATGCTGAAGCTGCACCATCTCGTCGACGACAAGATCCACGCGCGCTCGATCGGCCCCTACAGCCTCGTGACCCAGCAACCGTTGGGTGGCAAGGCGCAGTTCGGCGGCCAGCGTTTCGGCGAAATGGAGGTGTGGGCGCTCGAAGCCTACGGTGCTGCCTACACCCTGCAGGAGATGTTGACGGTGAAATCGGACGATGTCGCCGGTCGCACCAAGGTCTACGAGTCCATCGTGCGCGGCGACGACACGTTCGAATCCGGCATCCCGGAAAGCTTCAACGTGCTGGTCAAGGAAATGCGCTCCCTGGGACTCAATGTAGAATTGACCGCAAGCAAGAAGCCAGAGCAGACGACGGCCGAAGCCGCCGAGTAGTCGAAAAAAGCCGGGGCATATTGGCGCTCCGGCACTCGTCGCCAGAGAGATTTTCCGGGAGGGCGTGGCCGCGTCGCGCGAGACCGCCCCGGTTCAGGAGAAGATTATGAATCAAGAGGTCATGAACCTTTTCAGCCCGGTGGTTCAGCCCCAGGCCTTCGATCAGATCCAGATCGCGATCGCCAGCCCGGAAAAGATTCTGTCCTGGTCGTTCGGCGAGATCAAGAAGCCGGAAACCATCAACTACCGGACGTTCAAGCCTGAGCGCGACGGGCTGTTCTGCGCGCGCATTTTCGGACCGATCAAGGACTACGAATGCTTGTGCGGCAAGTACAAGCGCATGAAGTACAAGGGCGTGATCTGCGAAAAATGCGGCGTCGAAGTCACGCTGTCGCGCGTAAGACGCGAGCGCATGGGGCACATTTCGCTGGCCGCCCCCGTCGCCCACATCTGGTTCTTGAAGTCGCTGCCGTCCCGCATCGGACTGCTGCTCGACATGACCCTGCGGGACCTCGAACGGATTCTGTACTTCGAGTCCTACATCGTGATCGAGCCCGGCTTGACCCCGATGAAGGAGCGCCAGCTCCTGTCGGAGGACGACTACCTGCGCGCCCAGGACGAATACGGCCAGGACTCCTTTACAGCCATGATCGGCGCGGAAGCCATACGCGAGATCCTGCGCAACATGGATCTGCAGAAGATCTCCGAGGACCTGAAGGTCGAGATCGCCGAGTCCACCTCGGAACTCAAGCCAAAGAAGCTCGCCAAGCGCTTGAAGATCATCGAGGCTTTCATGCATTCGGGCAACAAGCCCGAGTGGATGATCCTGACCGAGGTTCCGGTGATCCCGCCGGACTTGCGTCCCCTCGTGCCGCTTGACGGCGGCCGTTTCGCGACCTCGGACCTCAACGATCTCTACCGCCGCGTCATCAACCGCAACAACCGGCTTCGCCGGCTGATCGAACTGCGCGCGCCCGACATCATCATCCGCAACGAGAAGCGCATGCTTCAGGAAGCGGTCGACGCCTTGTTCGACAACGGCCGTCGCGGCCGCGTCATCACGGGCGCCAACAAGCGCCCGCTGAAGTCGCTCGCCGACATGCTCAAGGGCAAGCAGGGCCGGTTTCGCCAGAACCTGCTTGGCAAGCGGGTCGACTATTCCGGCCGGTCGGTGATCGTGGTGGGTCCCGAGCTGAAGCTGCATCAGTGCGGGCTGCCGAAGAAGATGGCGCTCGAGCTGTTCAAGCCGTTCATTTATTCCCGGCTCGATGCGAAAGGTCTGTCGACGACCGTCAAACAGGCCAAGAAGCTCGTCGAGAAGGAGAAGCCGGAGGTTTGGGATATCCTCGACGAGGTGATCCGCGAGCATCCGGTCATGCTGAACCGCGCCCCGACGCTGCATCGCTTGGGCATCCAGGCCTTCGAGCCGATCCTCATCGAAGGCAAGGCGATCCAACTGCATCCGCTCGTCTGCGCAGCCTTCAACGCCGACTTCGATGGCGACCAGATGGCCGTCCACGTGCCGCTTTCGCTCGAAGCGCAACTCGAAGCGCGCGTGCTGATGATGTCGACCAACAACATCCTGCATCCGGCGAACGGCATGCCGATCATCGTGCCGAGCCAGGATATCGTGCTGGGTCTCTACTATGTCACGCTCATCCGCGACGGGGATGTTGGTCAGGGCATGGTGTTCGGCAACATGGGCGAGATCGAACACGCCATCGCGGCCGAGGCCGTCACGCTGCATACGAGGATCAGGGGACGCGCCTGGACGTTCGAGGATGGCAAGCGCGTGTCGAAGATATTCGAGACGACGCCCGGCCGCATGATTCTGGGCCAGCTGCTGCCCGACCACAACAAGATCCCCTTCGACGTCGCCAACAAGCTGATGACGAAGAAGGAGATCTCCAGCATGATCGATACGGTCTACCGCAACTGCGGGCAGAAGGAGACGGTGATCTTCTGCGACAGGATCATGAGTCTCGGCTTCCGTGAAGCGTTCCGTGCCGGCATCTCCTTCGGCAAGGACGACATGGTCGTGCCAGAGACGAAGGAGCGGATTGTCGGAGAGACCCGTGCGCTGGCGACCGAATACGAGCAGCAGTACAACGACGGCCTGATCACTCAGGGCGAGAAGTACAATAAGGTCGTCGACGCTTGGGCGAAGTGCACCGACAAGCTCGCGGAAGAAATGATGGCCCGCATCTCGACGGTGCAGAAAGACGAGAATGGCCGCGACAAGCCGATCAACTCGATCTACATGATGTCGCATTCGGGAGCGCGCGGTTCGCCGGCGCAAATGAAGCAGCTTGCGGCGATGCGCGGGCTGATGGCCAAGCCCTCCGGCGAGATTATCGAGAGTCCTATCATCTCGAACTTCAAGGAAGGTCTGACCGTCCTTGAATATTTCAGCTCGACGCACGGCGCACGAAAGGGACTGGCCGATACCGCGCTAAAGACCGCGAACTCGGGCTACTTGACGCGCCGCCTCGTCGATGTGGCGCAGGATTCGATCATCACCGAGGTCGACTGCGGCTCGGCGGGCGGCATCAAGATGCGCGCTATCGTCGATGCCGGTCAGGTCGTCGCATCGCTGGCGATCCGAATCCTCGGCCGGACGACGGCCGAGGATCTGAAAAGTCAGGACGGCAAGGTCATCGTTGCCACTGGCGAGATGATCGAGGAGTCGCACATCGACCGCATCAATGCGGCGGCCATCCAGGAGGTCAAGATCCGATCGGTCTTGACCTGCGAAGCCAAGAATGGGGTTTGCGGCAAATGCTATGGCCGCGACCTTGCACGCGGGACTCCCGTCAACATGGGCGAAGCGGTCGGCGTCATTGCGGCGCAGTCGATCGGCGAGCCTGGCACGCAGCTGACGATGCGCACGTTCCACATCGGTGGCGCGGCCCAGATCGCCGACCAATCCTTCATTGAGTCGAACTTCGACGGCACGGTGAAGATCAGGAACAGGGCAGCGGCGCGCAACGCCGAGGGCGACCTGATGGTCATGGCGCGCAACGTCGCGGTGGTGATCGAAGGCCCCGACGGGGTCGACCGCGCGGTGCATCGTGTCCAGTACGGCGCGCGGCTCAAGGTCGATGAGGGCGACAAAATCAAGCGCGGCCAGAGGATCGCCGAATGGGACCCCTATACGCGGCCGATCATGACCGAGATCGACGGTACGGTCGGGTTCGAGGATCTGGTCGAGGGGGCCTCGATGTCGGAGGCGATCGATGAATCCACCGGCATCGCGAAGCGCATGGTCACCGACTGGAGGCTCAATCAGCGTTCGGCGAGCTTGCGTCCCGCGATCGTGATCAAGGGAGCCGACGGGAAGATCGCGAAGTTGCCGCGGGGCGGGGACGCGCGCTACCTGCTGCCGGTCGACTCGATCATCGCTTTTGATCCGGGTTCCCAGGTCAAGGCCGGCGACGTTGTGGCCCGTATTTCCATGGAGGGCGCGAAGACGCGCGACATCACGGGTGGACTGCCGCGCGTCGCCGAATTGTTCGAGGCCAGGCGACCGAAGGACCACGCCATCATCGCCGAGATCGCCGGCACCGTGCAGTTCGGGCGGGACTACAAGAACAAGCAGCGTCTTGCCATCGTGCCGCATGAGGAGGGGGCTGAACCGGTCGAGTACCTCGTCCCGAAGGGCAAGCACATTCACTTGCAGGACGGGGATGTGGTCGAAAAGGGCGACTATATCGTCGACGGCAACCCGGCGCCTCACGACATCCTGGCGATCAAGGGCGTCGAGGAACTGGCCGCCTATCTGGTGAACGAAATCCAGGAGGTTTATCGTCTCCAGGGCGTGTCCATCAACGACAAGCACATCGAGGTGATCGTTCGTCAGATGCTGCAGAAGGTGGACATCGTGGATCCCGGCGAGACCGAGCTCCTGCCAGGCGAGCAGATCGACCAGACGGAACTCGAAGCCGAGAACAACAAGGCGATCGAGGAAGGGCGCAAGCCCGCGACCGGTACTCCGGTGCTGCTCGGCATCACCAAGGCGAGCTTGCAGACGCGTTCCTTCATATCGGCCGCATCCTTCCAGGAAACGACGCGGGTGCTGACGGAAGCGGCGGTGAACGGAAAGATCGACACGCTCGAAGGCTTGAAGGAGAACGTCATCGTCGGCCGGCTCATTCCGGCCGGAACCGGTGCCGCCATGGCCAAGCTGCAGCGCGTCGCCAGCACGCGAGACGGCCTTATCCTAGCCCAGAAGGCTTCCGCTTCGCAGGAGAACCTGCCGCGACTGCCTTCTGCCGCGGCCGAGTAACGGTCGCAATACGGTTCGAATGGGGCGCCTCGGCGCCCCATTTTTTTGCTGCCGTCATTATGCGGCCTGCGGGCACGGTCACTCTTTCCGTCCGAGATTCGTGGAACAAACACCCAAGCCGACCGGTTGGACATCCCAGGTTCGCGCGTCTTGATCGCTCAGGTGCCATGACCATACCGTCTCTTCGCAGTCGAACTGCAGGCGACAGCCCCGCATCGGATCTGATGGATGATCGTGAGGCCTTTTCGGACCTTTTCAAACCCGTCGTCGCGGGTGCGCGTGCTCGCGGCGTCGCTGATGCTTTCGAATTGCTCGGCATCGATGCGATTCTCATCGACTCGACCGGGCGGGTGCTGCACGCCGGCCGCAATGTGCACCGCCTGCTGGCCCCGATGGCGAAGATCGTCGAGGGTCATCTGCTCGGATGCGATCCTGCAGCCGATGAGGCTCTTCAGCGATTGATCGCTGCCGTCATTGGTGTCCCGGGCCAGCCGGATGAAGCAGACAAGATCGTCATCCGACGTGACGGCGAGAGATGCGCATTGCGCATTCGTGCCATTCGCTACCCCGTTGGCGAGGATGCACGATATCAGCTGCTGAGGGCTGTCCTCGTCGTGACGGCGGGTTTGGCCTGATCCGCCTCCTTCGCAGGGAGCCGGAGCTCCCCGGTGAGGCGACCGGAAGGATCGCCGCTGCGTGGCATGGGCGGTGTCTCCGTTCGGGCTTCGCGCGTGCCAGTTTGAAAAACTGTTGACGCAACGCCCCGGCGCCGCTAAGACACCCTCGCTTTCGGCAGGCAGTAGGCGTCTCCGATCCAGAGCGACGCGCTCGGGACCTAAAGTGCCTAAACGCTGCCGGCCTCTCCTGAGACGTAAGCGCGGTCTTTAAGATCGCGGTCATTGAAAGAGGCATGATCGTGGTGCGTCAGCGCTGCGGTCCTCTGCATGTTGTGCGCTTGAGGCCTGGGAAGGCCGAAAGCGCGCTTTGCTTTGGTTGCACGCCCGCAGATCGAAAGCGTCGTCAGACGCTTCGTGGGACGCGCAGGAAACGGGATCTGGAAGTAGCGAACATGCCGACGATCAGCCAGTTGATCCGTAAGCCCCGCCTGGTAGCTAAGCCGCGCAACAAAGTGCCGGCGCTGCAGCAGAGCCCGCAAAAGCGCGGCGTCTGCACGCGCGTTTACACAACTACGCCGAAGAAGCCGAACTCGGCTCTGCGTAAGGTCGCCAAAGTTCGCTTGACCAATGGTTTCGAGGTCATCGGCTACATTCCGGGGGAAGGTCATAACCTCCAGGAGCATTCGGTGGTGATGATCCGCGGCGGTCGCGTGAAGGATCTCCCGGGCGTTCGCTATCATATTCTGCGCGGCGTGCTGGACACTCAAGGCGTGAAGGATCGCAAGCAGCGCCGCTCGAAGTACGGCGCGAAGCGTCCGAAGTAACCGGCATCAAAGGAGCAGCACGATGTCGCGTCGTCATAGCGCAGAGAAGCGAGAGGTCATTCCGGACGCAAAGTTCGGCGATGTCACTCTGACGAAATTCATGAATTCAATCATGTACGACGGCAAGAAGTCGGTTGCCGAGGCGATCGTCTACGGCGCTTTCGACATCATCGAGTCTCGCCTTCGCCAGGAGCCGCTCCCGGTGTTCATGCAGGCGCTCGACAACGTTGCGCCGGCGATCGAAGTGCGCTCACGCCGCGTCGGCGGCGCCACTTACCAGGTCCCGGTCGAAGTCCGGCCGGAGCGACGGCAGGCGCTCGCAATTCGCTGGATCATCACGGCGGCGCGGGGGCGCAACGACAAGACGATGGTGGACCGGCTTTCGGCGGAACTGATGGACGCGGCGAGCAATCGCGGCAACGCCGTCAAAAAGCGGGAGGACACGCACCGCATGGCGGAAGCGAACCGCGCTTTTTCGCACTACCGCTGGTAAGCGCAGTCCAACCCCGCGCAGACGAGGATCGTTTCATGCCCCGCAGCCATCCGATCGAAGACTATCGCAATTTCGGCATCATGGCTCACATCGATGCGGGGAAGACGACTACGACCGAGCGTATCCTCTACTATTCCGGCAAGTCGCATAAGATCGGCGAAGTCCACGACGGCGCCGCCACGATGGACTGGATGGAGCAGGAGCAGGAACGCGGCATCACGATTACCTCGGCTGCGACCACCACGATGTGGAACGGCAAGCGACTGAACATCATCGATACCCCCGGGCACGTGGACTTCACCATCGAAGTCGAGCGCTCGCTGCGCGTGCTCGATGGTGCCGTATGCGTGCTCGACGGCAACCAAGGGGTCGAGCCGCAAACCGAGACCGTCTGGCGCCAAGCCGACAAGTACCACGTTCCCCGCGTCGTGTTCGTCAACAAGATGGACAAGGTCGGCGCCGACTTTTTCAAATGCGTCGACGATATCAAGACCCGCGTCGGTGGCCGGCCCATCTGCATCCAGTTGCCGATCGGCGCCGAGTCCGAGTTCAAGGGAATCATCGATCTCGTCCGCATGAAGGCGGTCGTCTGGGAGGAGGAGTCCCTCGGTGCGAAATATCACGACACCGACATCCCGGCTGACCTTGCCGAACGTGCCGCGGAATATCGTCTCGCGCTGATCGAAGCCGCCGTCGAACTCGACGACGAGGTCATGGCGGCCTATCTCGACGGTGCAGAGCCCGACGATGCGACATTGAAGCGCCTGATCCGTCGGGCGGTCCGCCAAACCAGCTTCATCCCTGTTCTGTGCGGCACGGCGTTCAAGAACAAGGGCGTGCAGCCTTTGCTTGACGCCGTGGTCGACTATCTTCCGTCTCCGGCAGATCGTGAGGCCATCAAGGGCATCGACGCCAACACGGAACGGGAGGTCGTTCGTCTGCCGAGGGACGACGAGCCCTTCTCCATGCTGGCCTTCAAGATCATGGACGATCCTTTCGTCGGCACGATCACGTTTTGCCGTGTTTACTCAGGTCACATCGAGAGCGGCACGACGGTCGTCAACTCCACCAAGGACAAGCGCGAACGCGTCGGGCGGATGCTGCTGATGCACGCGAACAACCGCGAAGACATCAAGGAAGCCTATACGGGCGACATCGTTGCGCTGGCCGGCCTCAAGGACACCCGTACGGGTGACACCCTCTGCGATCCGCAGAAGCCGGTGATTCTGGAGCGGATGGATTTCCCCGAGCCAGTCATCGAGATCGCGATCGAGCCGAAATCCAAGGCCGACCAGGAGAAATTGGGCGTAGCTTTGTCCAAGCTCGCGGCCGAGGACCCGTCATTCCGCGTTTCAACCGATCAGGAATCCGGCCAGACGATCCTGAAGGGCATGGGTGAACTGCATCTCGACATCAAGGTCGATATCCTTCGCCGCACCTACAAAGTCGATGCCAATATCGGCGCCCCGCAGGTCGCATATCGTGAAAAGCTGACGCGGCGTGTGGAGCAGGACTACACGCACAAGAAGCAGACCGGCGGCACGGGCCAGTTCGCGCGCGTCAAGATCATCTTCGAGCCGAACGAAGCGGGTGCGGGCAACAGCTTCGAATCCAAGATCGTCGGCGGCGCGGTCCCGAAGGAATTCGTGCCGGGCGTCGAGAAGGGCATAAACAGCGTCATGGGTGCCGGCGTCCTGGCCGGGTTCCCGGTGGTGGATGTGAAGGCCACGCTTATCGATGGGGCGTTCCACGACGTCGATTCGTCGGTGCTGGCCTTCGAAATCGCGGCGCGGGCCGCCTTCCGTGAAGCGCTGCGGAAGGGCGGATCGGTTCTGCTGGAGCCGATCATGAAGGTCGAGGTGGTTACGCCGGAGGAATATACCGGTTCCGCCATCGGCGACTTGAATTCTCGCCGCGGCCACATCCAGGGCCAGGACGTGCGCGGCAACGCAAATGTCATCAACGCTATGGTGCCGCTTGCCAACATGTTCGGCTACGTCAATCAGTTGCGCTCCTTCAGCCAAGGACGCGCAACCTTCACGATGCAGTTCGATCACTACGAGCAGGTCCCGGCGGGTGAAGCCGCCAAGGTTCAGGCGAAATACGCCTGAACCCGATCTTGATATGAATTGAACGAGAGGTTCGAAGGAGCTTAGCATGGCTAAGGAAAAGTTCGCGCGCACCAAGCCGCATTGCAACATCGGCACCATCGGTCACGTCGACCATGGCAAGACCTCGCTAACGGCGGCGATCACCAAGGTTCTCGCTGAGACCGGCGGCGCGACCTACACGGCCTACGATCAGATCGACAAGGCCCCCGAAGAGAAGGCGCGCGGCATCACGATCTCGACCGCTCACGTCGAATACGAAACGGCAAAGCGCCATTATGCCCACGTCGACTGCCCCGGCCATGCCGATTACGTGAAGAACATGATCACCGGTGCCGCCCAGATGGACGGCGCGATTCTGGTCGTGTCCGCGGCCGACGGTCCGATGCCGCAGACCCGCGAGCACATCCTGCTTGCACGCCAGGTCGGCGTGCCGGCGTTGGTCGTGTTCCTCAACAAGGTCGACATGGTCGATGACGAGGAGCTTCTCGAGCTCGTCGAGCTCGAAGTGCGAGAACTGCTGTCCAAATACGACTTCCCTGGCGACGACATTCCGATCACCAAGGGCTCGGCCCTTTGCGCGCTGGAGAACACCCGCCCGGACATCGGCCACGACGCCGTCTTGAAGCTGATGGGCACGGTCGACGACTATATTCCGCAACCCGAGCGCCCCAAGGATCAGCCCTTCCTGATGCCGGTCGAAGACGTGTTTTCGATCTCGGGTCGCGGCACGGTCGTTACCGGCCGCATCGAGCGGGGTATCGTGAAGGTCGGCGAGGAGATCGAAATCGTCGGCCTGCGCCCAACGGTCAAGACGACGGTGACCGGCGTCGAGATGTTCCGCAAGCTTCTCGATCAGGGCGAAGCGGGCGACAACGTCGGTTGCTTGCTGCGCGGCACCAAGCGCGAGGAAGTCGAGCGCGGCCAGATCTTGTGCAAGCCCGGCTCCGTCAAGCCTCACACCAAGTTCAAGGCCGAGGCCTACATCCTCACCAAGGACGAGGGCGGTCGCCACACGCCGTTCTTCACCAACTATCGTCCCCAGTTCTATTTCCGCACCACGGATGTGACCGGGATCGTGACGCTGCCGGAAGGCACGGAGATGGTGATGCCGGGTGACAACGTCACGATGACGGTTGCTTTGATCGTGCCGATCGCGATGGAAGAGAAGCTCCGCTTCGCCATTCGTGAAGGCGGGCGCACGGTGGGCGCCGGCGTCGTGGCTTCGATCATCGAGTAACTAGCGATTGGGGGAGCGGGACCAAGGCTCCCGCTCCATTCGATCAGGGGAAGAATCGATGAACGGCCAAAATATACGTATCCGCCTCAAGGCGTTCGATCATCGCGTTCTCGACGCCTCCACCAAGGAGATCGTGTCGACGGCGCGTCGGACCGGTGCCCAGGTGCGCGGCCCGATCCCCTTGCCGACCCGGATCGAGAAATTCACCGTCAACCGGTCTCCGCACGTGGACAAGAAGTCCCGCGAGCAGTTCGAAATCCGCACGCACAAGCGTGTCCTCGACATCGTGGATCCCACGCCGCAGACCGTCGACGCGCTGATGAAGCTCGATCTGGCGGCCGGTGTGGACGTCGAGATCAAGATTTGACGTCGGTCCTGGCGTAACGCTGTAGCGAATTATCTTGAAGGAAATCTGACATGCGGTCAGGTGTCATCGCCCAGAAAGTCGGAATGACCCGTGTTTTCACGGATGCGGGCGAACATGTGCCGGTGACGGTGCTCAAGCTCGACGGTTGTCAGGTCGTGGCGCATCGCACGACCGAATCCAACGGCTATAGCGCGCTGCAACTCGGCATCGGCAAGGCCAAGGTCAAGAACGTGCCGAAGCCCGAGCGCGAGCGTTTCGCCATCGCCAATGTCGAGCCGAAGATGATGCTCGCTGAGTTCAGGGTGACCGAGGATCAGCTGATCCCGGTCGGCGCCGAAATCACGGCGGATCACTTCGTGACGGGACAGTTCGTCGATGTCACGGGAACCAGCAGCGGCAAGGGCTTTGCCGGCCCCATGAAGCGCTGGAACTTCGGCGGGTTGCGGGCTACCCACGGCGTTTCGCTTTCGCACCGCTCGCATGGATCGACCGGCGGTCGCCAAGACCCTGGCAAGACCTTCAAGAACAAGAAGATGGCCGGGCATATGGGCGTCGAGCGCGTCACCACGCTCAATCTCAAGGTCGTGAGGACCGACGTCGAACGTGGCCTCATTTTGGTTGAAGGGGCGGTCCCCGGGGTCGTCGGCGGATACATCTACGTGCGTGACGCGATCAAGAAGGCTCTGCCCAAGGAGGCTCCGCTTCCAGGCAAGTTCCGCGTCGTCTCGGCCGAGGCCGTGCCCGCGTCGAATGGTGAGGGTTGAACGAGATGAAGATCGACGTCACTTCGATTGACGGCCAGAGCAACGGCTCGATCGAGCTCTCGGACGAGATTTTCGGTCTGGAGCCGCGGCAGGATATTATTGCCCGCATGGTCCGCTATCAGTTGGCCAAGCGCCAGGCCGGAACCCATGCGGTCAAGGGCCGCGCCGACATCTGGCGGACAGGCAAGAAGCTGTACAAGCAGAAGGGAACGGGTTCGGCCCGGCATGGATCGGGACGCGTGCCGCAGTTTCGTGGCGGCGGCCGGGCCATGGGTCCCGTCGTACGCTCCCATGCGCATGACCTGCCCAAGAAGGTCCGGGCCCTTGCCTTGCGGCATGCCCTGTCGGCCAAGGCGGCGGACGGCGACATCATCGTGTGGAACGAGGCTGCGCTGGCCGAAGCCAAGACGAAGATGCTGCAGCGCCGATTCGCGGCGCTGGGGCTGGTCAACGCCCTGATCGTCGACGGGGTCGCGCCGGAGAACAACTTCCGGCTGGCGGCCCGCAACATCCCGATGATCGACGTACTGCCCGTGCAGGGCATCAACGTTTACGACATCTTGCGCCGGAACAAGCTCGTTTTGACCAAGGCTGCCGTGGACGCGCTGGAGCTGCGATTCAAATGAGTCAGGATATCCGCCACTACGAGGTGATCGTAGCCCCGGTCATCACCGAGAAGGCTACGGCTGCCACCGACCACAATCAGGTCGTCTTCAAGGTTTCGAAGACCGCGACGAAGCCGCAGATCAAGGCCGCCGTCGAACAGCTGTTCGAGGTCAAGGTGGAGGCCGTCAATACGCTCGTCCGCAAGGGCAAGAAGAAGACGTTTCGCGGCTTCAAGGGCCAGCAGTCGGACGTGAAGAAGGCCGTGGTCACCCTCGCCGAGGGCCACAGCATCGACGTTACGACCGGGCTTTGAGCGGGCGCAAGGAAGAGTGTCATGGCACTGAGGACATTCAAACCGGTGACGCCGAGCTTGAGACAGCTCGTCATCGTCGACCGGAGCGAACTCTACAAAGGCAAGCCTTTGAAGACGTTGACGGAGGGCAAGTCCTCCTCCGGCGGGCGCAACAACGCCGGCCGGACAACGGTGCGGTTTCGCGGCGGCGGTCACAAGCAGACCTATCGCGTGATCGATTTCAAGCGCCGCAAGGTCGACATGCCGGCGAAAGTCGAGCGGATCGAATATGATCCGAACCGGACCTCGTTCATCGCGCTGGTTCGCTACGCCGATGGCGAGGCGAACTACATCATTGCGCCGCAGCGGCTCTCGGTCGGCGATGAAGTCGTTTCCGGCGCGCAGGTCGACGTGAAGCCCGGCAACGCCATGCCGCTCGCCAGCATCCC
>JBBPYT010000282.1:0-24024 GCA_038199665.1 Hyphomicrobiales bacterium | reverse complement strand
CCACCACGAAGCGGGCACGTTCGGCTGCCATGTGCGGGCGCTCGCGTTGCTGCGAACCGACGGGGAAGTGGTCGAAATCGGCCCCGATCGTGGGCCGGGCCTGTTTGCTGCCACGGTCGGCGGACTAGGGCTGACGGGCGTGATTCTTTGGGTCGAGTTGCAGCTGCAGCCGATCGGCTCCAGCGATTTCGAGGTGGAAACCGTTCGGCTGCGCAACCTGGAAAGCTTCTTTCGCACGGCCGAGGAGAGCGTCGCCTGGCCCTATCCGGTCGCTTGGGTCGATTGCCTCGCCACGGGCGCGGCAATCGGTAGAGGTCGGTTCACCCGCGGCCGCCATGCGACGACCGGGCCGTTGCAGGCCCATGCCGAACGGCAGCGGGCGCGCGTGCCCATGGACGCGCCATCAGCTCTCCTCGGGCCGGCGACTGTTCGGCTGTTCAACGCGATCTACGCGCGGCAGCCCCGAGCGAACGGCCCGCGCCGCGTCGCGTACGACAAATTTCTCTATCCGCTTGACGGAATCGGCGATTGGAACCGGCTCTATGGGAGACGCGGATTCTTCCAACATCAATCGGTGGTTCCCATGGGCTCGGCGCCCGGCACGCTCCAGCGCTTGCTGGAAATGACCGCCCGCGCCGGCCAGGGCTCGTTCCTCGTCGTCCTGAAGCTGTTCGGGCCTCGCCCCTCCCCTGGCCTTCTGTCCTTTCCGGAGCGAGGCGCGACCTTCGCGCTCGATCTGCCGAACCGCGGCGCGGCGACGCTCGCCCTGTTGGACAGAATGGCCGACATCGTGCTCGAGGCAGGTGGCCGCCTGTACCCCGCAAAGGACGCCACCATGTCGGCCGGCCATTTCCGGGCCGGATATCCACGCTGGCGAGAGTTGGAAGCGTTCCGCGATCCCGGCATCTCGTCCGATTTTTGGAGGCGGGTCACCCGCGAAGCTGCATGAACGACGCCGAAACCGCGATCGAGGTCGACAAGCGCACGGTTCTCGTGCTCGGCGCAACGTCAGCTATCGCCGCAGCCTTCTGTCGGCGACGCGCCGCCGAGGGGTCGCGTTTCATCTTGGTGGCGCGGAACGCCGAGCGCCTCGACAGCATCAAGGCCGACCTCGAGGGCCGCGGAGCGTCGCGCGCCGTGACCGTCACCTCGGACCTGGCCGACATGAGCAATTGCGATAACCGCTTCCTCGCATTCCTTCAACCGCTGGGAGCACCGGATGAAGTGCTGCTGGCTTATGGCGTTCTCGGCGATCAAGGCAAGGCCCAGACGGATGCTGACGAGACCCGCCAAATCATCGACGTCAACTTCACTAGCGCGGCCCTATGGCTGCAGCTCGCGGCCAAGCATCTCGGGCAGGACCGGCCGTGCGCACTGGTGGTGATCGGCTCCGTTGCGGGCGACCGCGGGCGCCAGTCGAACTATGTCTACGGTGCCGCGAAAGCCGGCCTCGACGCCTTCGCGGAAGGTCTCGCTCATCGGGCCCACGGGACCAAGCTGCGGGTCGTCACCGTAAAGCCCGGTTTCATCGACACGCCCATGACGGCCCATCTCGACCGTTCCGGTCCTTTATGGGCCAAGCCCGAAGCGGTGGCTGCGGCTATCGACAATGCCCTGGCGAAGGGCCGGCGCATCGTCTACGCGCCTTGGTTCTGGTGGCCCATCATGACCGCAGTGCGCATGGCGCCGCGTCCGCTATTTTATCGAACCAAGCTTTGAACCCGACCGCGTTCGATCCGTCTGCCGGGCGGCGGGCCTTGCCTGGCCGCATCGTCGTCACCGGCGCTGCCGGCCTCGTCGGCCAGAACCTTATCCCGCGGCTGAAGGCGCGCGGCTACGCCGACATCGTGGCCATCGACAAGCACAGGGGAAACACGGGCATTCTTGCCCAGTTGCATCCGGAGATCCGGGTGATTCACACCGATCTCGCCCGCGACCAAGGCTGGGAGGACGCGCTGGCCGGTGCGCAGGCCCTGGTCATGCTCCACGCCCAGATCGGCGGCCTCGACCCGCAGGAGTTTACCCACAACAACGTGTCGGCCACCGAGAGGGTGCTCGCTGCAGCACGCCAGGCCGGAACCACCTATATGGTCCACATCAGCTCGTCGGTGGTGAACTCGGCCGCGCTCGATTATTACACCGAAAGCAAGAAGGCGCAGGAAAGGATCGCACTCGACAGCGGCATTCCGGTAGCGGTGCTCCGCCCGACCCTGATGTTCGGCTGGTTCGACCGCAAGCACCTCGGCTGGCTGGCGCGGTTCATGGCGAGGGTGCCGGTGTTCCCCGTACCGGGCAGCGGCCGTTTCAAGCGCCAGCCACTTTATGCGGGCGACTTCTGCAACATCATCGTGGCCTGTCTCGAGCGACAGATCACAGGCCGATCCTTCAACATTTCGGGCTTGAAAACACTCGACTACATCGATCTGATCCGGACGCTCAAGACAGTATTGGGATTGCGGACCCCCATCGTGAGAGTGCCCTACGGCCTATTCTGGCTGCTGCTCGCAGGCTATGCCGCGATCGATCGCAATCCGCCATTCACGACCCAGCAATTGAAGGCCCTGGTGACCCCCGACGTTTTCGAAGTGATCGACTGGCCGACAATCTTCGGCGTGAAGCCCACGCCGCTCGAGGACGCGCTCCGGGAAACGTTCAACGACCCGCGTTTCTCTTCCGTCGTGCTGGAGTTCTGAGCCTTGCGCGTTGCGGTCATCGGCGCGGGCGCCATGGGTCTGGCGGCCGCATATCACGCGGCGAAAGCCGGCCATAGCGTCACCGTCTTCGAGGCCGGGCCCGAGCCTGGCGGAATGGCGGCGCATTTCGATTTCGGCGGGCTGTCGCTCGAACGCTATTACCACTTCGTGTGCAGAACCGACCGTCCGACTTTCGAGCTTATGGGCGAACTCGGGATCGGCGACCGGATGCGCTGGCGGGCGACCTCCATGGGCTATTTCATCGGTGGGAAGCTGCACCCCTGGGGCGACCCCGTATCGTTGCTGCGCTTTTCCGAACTCGATATCGCGTCGAAGATCCGCTACGGCGGGCTGATGTTCCTGTCGAGCCGTCGCAACAGTTGGGATGCGCTGGAAACGACGTCCGCCAAGGACTGGATCACTCGATGGTGTGGCCGAGCGGTCTACGACCGGCTGTGGCGCCCGCTGTTCGAACTGAAATTCTACGAATATGCGGACAATATTTCGGCTGCATGGATCTGGACGAGAATCAAGCGTTTGGGGCGGTCGCGCCGATCTCTGATGCAGGAGGAACTTGGTTATATCGAAGGAGGAACCGAGACGCTGGTCCGGGCCCTTGCCCAGGCGATCGAACGGCATGGCGGGGAAATTCGGCTTGGCGAGCCCATCCGTGAAGTCCTGTGCCAGGACGGTGCCGTGTCGGGAGTCAGTACGGCGGGCGGCTATTATGTGCAGGAGGCTGTCATCTCGACCGTCCCCACTCCCCTGGTTTCGGCCATGATCCCCAGCCTGCCGACGGACTGGAAAGCCCGCTACGAAGCCATCGCCAACATCGGCGTGATCTGCCTCGTGTTCAAACTGAAGCGCTCCGTCAGCCCGCATTTTTGGGTCAACATCGTCGAACCGGACATCCCCATCCCCGGCATCATCGAATTTTCGAATCTTCGCCGCGTCGGAGACACCATCGTTTACGTCCCCTATTACATGCCGACCAGCCATGACAAATGGCGCTGGGACGATTCTGCTTTGGTGGCCGAAGCTTTTGCCGCGATCCGCCGGGTCAACCCGGACATCGACGAGACCGACCGCCTCGACGTTCACGTGGCCCGCCTGCGCTACGCACAGCCGATCTGCCCTCCCGGTTTCGCGGCCATGATCCCGCCGGTCCAAACCCCGATCCGTGGCCTGCAGGTTGCCGACACATGCTTCTATTATCCCGAAGACAGGGGAATCTCCGAAAGCGTGAGATTCGGCAAGCTCATGGCCGCGGCTCTCGAGAGTGGGTGAGCGCAGCCAAGCGGCGCGCCTAATTCGGCTCCAGAGTTCCCGGCGCGGCAGCCGTCCGAGGCTCGAAACGCCTTGGGTCATAGTCGAGCACGTCGAGGCCGTTGGCGATGTCGAAGACCAGATCCTCGTTCATGCGCTGAAAGATCGAGCTGCCAAATCCCCGCTCCCGAAGGATGCCGCACATCTGTGCCAGCCGAAAGCTTAACCGCAACAACGTGACCGGCAGCATGAGCAGGCGAGGCTTGATGCGCTGAGCTGCGAAAATCCGCTCCGCCATGGCACGATAAGTCAGAACCTCGCCTCCGGCGATGTCGAAGGCCCTGTCCTGGGCTGCCGCGTTGCCGATCGCTCCAATGATGGCCTTGGCGACGTCGTCTGCATGGATCGGCTGACGCAGTCCGGCGGCGGGCCTGGCCAAGAGAAGCACACGGAAACGGCGGATGAACCGAGCCATGGGGGCGATGTTGCGATCGCGGATGCCGTCATAGACCAGTGTCGGCCGCAATATCGTGTAGCGGACGTCGTTGCGCCCGCACCAAGCCGCGAGAGCAGCCTCGGCCTGTTCGAGCGCCTGTGCGGATGCTCGCTCATGGGGATCGGCGCTGTTGCCTTTGCTGAATCGGCTGGTCGATCCCATCGCAATGACGGAGCGCACGCCGAAAAGCCGCGGTAGCGTCCGGATCAAGACCGGCAGGGGTAACGTGCTGATCACGACCGCGCCCTCCGGTGGTGCCCAGTCCTGCGTGTCCGAGATGTCCAACTTCAGGAAGCAAAAGCCTTCCGGAACTTCGACCAGCCGGCGTGCCACGACCAAGGCCGCCATGTCCTTACGCTTGAGGCGAGGCAGCAGATAGGACACGATGAGACTGTTTCCTCCGAGGATCAGCAGGGTCACATCAAGCGTCCTCCCCGGCCTCGCCGGTGAATGTTGCGAACCGTCGCTCGGAAATGTCGTACCGGGACGGCTCGAGCAATGGGGCGGGTTTCCATGCGCCAGGCCTCAGAGCGCGCCGCCGGCTTTCGCCTCGCGCGATGGCCTGGAATCGAGACCGGCAGCGTAAACAGCTCGTGCGTTCCAGGGCAAAAGAGTCTAGTAGCTCGTCCGTAACTCGACGAGCGCTTGAGCCTCTCGGTCCCGCCGGACCGCGAACCTCAAACATCTTGCGATGCGGTCATCCAGGATGGATGGTCGCGGGCACCGAGCCTTATCCAGGCGGCGGGACAACTGCAAGCCAGCGTGGGCAACCAAGAGCAGCAATGACGGTATCCCGAGACAGTTCCAGGATCTCTCAGACCTTCAAGCGCGTGATCATCATCGCCCACGACTTGGTGGCCACCGCATTGGCCTTGGGCGGCTGCTTGATTCTGCGCTACCAATTTTGGCAGCTTTCTCCCCGAGCCGGGGAGATCATCGCCATCATACCGGTCTTCGTGCTGATCGCAGCCGGCGTGTACCGGATCTTTCCCCTCTATGCGTCGAAGTGGCGCTTCGCATCGCTGCCTGACCTCTTCAACATCTTCAAGGCCTCGAGTGTGCTGGCTTTGATGCTTCTCGTTGCGGACTATGTCCTGGTGGCGCGCGACCTTAGTCCTTGGCTGATGTTCGGCGAAAAGACCGTAGCCATCTACTGGCTCCTGCAGATGTTTCTGCTGGGCGGCCCGCGCCTCGCGTACCGATATCTCAAATATGTGCAGTCCCGGCGAGCCGGCGAGCGGGAAAACGTCCAGTCGGTCCTCGTGCTGGGGCGAGCCGCGGAAGCGGAAATCGTGCTTCGCGCACTGGAGACCGGTTTGCGTCACCGGTTCGCCGCGCGGGGGATTCTGTCGCCGCGCCGCAGCGATTTCGGTACCGCGATCCGCGACGTTCCGATCCTGGGCGGCTATGGCGAGCTCGAACGGGTCGTCTCGGAGTCCAATGACGGCAACCAGCCAATCACACGGATCATCTTCGCGCCGGGCGAATTCGTGCAGGAAGCCGAGTCCGAAATGCTGCTGGCGACCGCGAGCCGCCTTGGTATCGCACTATCGAGAATGCAGACCGTGGAGGAAGGATCTTCCGCCAACGCAGCCCTCAAGCCCGTCAATATCGAAGATCTGCTGTTTCGACCGACCATCGAGGTCGACCGGGCCATGCTGGCCGAGTTTCTCAGCGGCAAGCGCGTCATCGTGACGGGTGGCGGAGGATCGATCGGATCGGAAATCTGCGCGCGGTTGCTTGCCTTCGGGATTTCGGATCTGCTTGTGCTGGATAACTCCGAGCCGGCTCTCTACAATGTTTTGGAAGCGCTGGCCCCCGCCCTCAACGAATCGGCCCGAATTGGCGGCAAGATCGCGGATGTGCGGGACCGCGACCGGATCTTTGCGCTGTTTCGCGACTTCAAGCCCGATCTCGTGTTCCACGCCGCGGCGCTCAAGCAGGTTCCCTTCCTGGAGATCGACTGGACGGAAGCCATCAAAACGAACGTGTTCGGCAGCGTCAATGTCGCCGATGCGGCGGTCCAGACGGCGAGCGCGGCCGTTCTGATTTCCACGGACAAAGCGGTCGATCCGGTGTCGATTCTGGGAGCAACCAAGCGCCTGTGCGAGATCTATGCGCAGTTGCTCGACGCCGAAGCCGCCGCGGCGCGCCGGCCGCTTCGGCTTCTGTCTGTTCGGTTCGGCAACGTGCTCGGGTCCGTCGGCTCGGTGGTGCCCCGTTTCAAGGCTCAAATCGAGCGGGGCGGACCGGTCACGGTCACCCATCCCGACATGGTGCGTTACTTCATGACGGTGCGCGAGGCCTGCGATCTTGTCCTGACGGCTTCCGCCCATGCACTCGGGAGAAGACAGGCGGGCGCTGAACGCGCCTCCGTCTATGTTCTCAAGATGGGGCAGCCGGCCCGCATCGTGGACCTGGCAAAGCGCATGATCCGTATCGCCGGATACGAACCCGATCGCGACATGCAGATCGTGTTTACCGGGATCCGCAAGGGTGAACGGCTGAACGAGTATCTTTTTTCGGCCGATGAACCCGCGGTCGACATCGGAGTCGACGGCGTAACTGCGGCTCGGACCGAAGGGTTCGACCGGGTTCGCATTGCCCGCTGGATGGAAATCCTCGCCGGAGCTGTCGGGTCGGACAGCCGCGCCGAAGCGGACCGCGTCTTCGCGGAAGCGATTCCAGCCTTCCCCAAGCTGCTGAAGGACAGCCCCGGAGGAAACGTGGTCGAATTGATGTCGGCGCGACCGAGCGACGATCGATCGAGCCTCGCATCCGGAGAGGCTGGCGACCTCACGACAGGCGCCGCCCGGTCCTGGACGATGGACGGGCGCGGGATGACGCCCCGTTGACCGCCGCCGCCTTGGTCATTGTCCGGAGCCGGGTTGCTCCCGTCCGCGGACGGAGCTTGCCCGCGACCCTTGAAGCGGGTCCGGCATGAGGCCTGCCAGCCTTGTGGCGCGCCTCCGCCGTCCGGAGTCACGCCACTTCCTCGTGTTTCTGCTGACCGGAGGCCTTGCAGCCCTGGTCAACGTTCTCAGTCGCTTCGGCTTCGAGGCGCTGCTGAGGCGGATGGACGTCGGTCCGATCACTTCGTACGAGATTGCCGTAGCCCTCGCCTATCTGGTGGGCATGACCACCGCCTTCTTCTTGGCAAGGGCCTTCGTCTTCGCCGGCTCGGGCCGCAGCCTGCATGTCGAATATGGGCGCTTCGCCCTGGTCAATGGGGTGGCGCTGATCCAGGTCTGGCTGGTGAGTGTGGGTCTGCTGCGACTGGTGTTTCCGGCCTTGGGCCTGACCTGGAACGCCGAAACCATCGCCCATGTGATCGGCGTGCTGAGCCCGGTCGTGGTCAGCTATCACGGCCACAAGAGGTTTTCCTTCGCCTGAACGCACCTCTCCGCACTCGAGCGCTCGGCGACCTTGGGTGGCTACGTTCTCCCTGAACGGACGGACGCCCTCGTCGCCGACTACGGCCGGCGTCGTCTCCAATCGCCTCGAAAGGCTACGTTCCATTAGGTCAGGGTCACAGACCCAAGTTTAATGTGACGGCTGCGCTTCGGTGAGCATGGCTGCCTTGCAATTGAGTGCGGGCCATGTTCAATGACTTCACTTGGACTTGCCAGAAAAGAACCGCCGAAAGCGGCCCAAGTCTAGGGAGGGAACGCCCGCAAAGGGCCTACACCGGCGAGCGCCGCGACAGTCAGCTTGTTCTCCTGACGCGGCGCAGCCCCACCAAGCATCGGAGACGGTTGTCGCGTGTCGCGACTTTTCCGTCACACGACGAGGCTGGAAAAGCCTGCCGGAATGGCTGCTCGGCTCCAGCTCGATCCGGCAACTGCTCCGCACCGATTGCGCGTCCTTCGGCTACCTGGAAAGCTGTCGAGCGAGGCGGACGCCGTTGCCGTTCAAACCTACACCATTTGTGGCTCGATTTTGGCCGCTTTGGCAAGCTTGCTCAATCGACGCACCAGTTCGCGTATCCCGGAGCTCGACCGGAGGGACGTTGATCCCGCCCTGAGGTTGGGCCGCCGCGACGCGTCCACACACCCCTTCGCAAAGAGCGCGGCGCCGAGGTCGCCGATCAGCGCCCGTTGGCACCCTGGGCATGTTGGCATGATCGGAATTGGCAGCTCGGGTCCGGTATCCAAGAGACGAGGCTGTCGCTCTCCTTCCGCCGAGCACCGACGTCGCAGCCGCCCGCAGCGGCGCTTCAGATCGGCGCGAAGCGGTCGGTCGCCTGGATCAGCTGATCGAGGATGCCCGGCTCGTTGAAGGCGTGACCCGCGTCGGGCACAAGGACGAATTCGGCTCGCGGCCAAGCCTTGTGGAGATCCCAAGCGGTCCTGGCGGGCGTGGCGATGTCGTAACGGCCCTGGATGATCACCCCGGGGATATGCGCCAGCCGGGACGCGTTCGAGATCAGCTGTCCGTCTTCCAGGAAGCCTTTGTTGACGAAATAGTGGTTCTCGATCCGAGCGAAGGCGAGCGCGAATTCATCCTCGCCGTGAGCCCGCGAAAAAGCCTCGTTCGGCAGCAACGTGATGGTCTCGCCTTCCCACAGGCTCCAGGCCTTGGCGGCCGCGATCTGCGCTTCGTGCGACGGACCGGTCAGCCGGCGATGATAGGCGTTGATGAGGTCGCCGCGTTCCGCATCCGGGATCGGCGCGAGAAAGCGCTCCCATTTGTCCGGGAACAGCCAGGATGCACCCTCCTGATAATACCACTGCAGCTCGGCCGGACGGAGCGCGAAGATGCCGCGCAGGATCAGCGCGCTGACGTGCTCGGGATGAGTTTCCGCATAGGCCAAGGCCAGGGCCGAACCCCAGGAACCGCCGAACACCAGCCATTGCTGGACGCCGATCAAAGAGCGCAAGCGCTCGATGTCGTCCACGAGGTGCCAGGTCGTGTTGGCATCCAGGCTGGCGTGCGGCGTCGAACGCCCGCAACCGCGCTGATCGAACAGCAAGACGTTGTAGCGCGCCGGATCGAACAGGCGACGATGGTCGGTCGAGCAGCCCGCTCCCGGACCACCGTGCAGGAAGACCGCCGGGTTGCCGTCCGGGTTGCCGCAAAGTTCCCAATAGACTCGATGACCGTCGCCGACGTCGAGGTGCCCCTTTCGATAAGGCTCGATGGGCGGGTACAGCGCTTTGCGCCCCCCGGCAGCGGAATCGTCTTGGCGAATGGCGTCGTGCACCGGCCTTTGTCCTTCGGTTTCGGGTCACACCATGATGCGCGATCGACATTGCGCGGTCGAGCGGCCTTTCCCTCCCAACCTTGCAGAAGACTCGGCTACCCGCCGAACAGCTTCTCCAGCAGGTTCTTGTCATGGCTGGAGGCCGAGCGGTCGGCCTGATCGGGGATCGATTCCGGCGGAAGCAGGCGGTCCTCACCCTGGGACGGACCTTCCGCCCCCGGCTCTTCATTGGCCTGTGCAGCCTGGTTGATGGTCGTCGGCGCACGGGTCGAGGCACCGGCCCCTGCCGGGCCGGGGAACGATGCCGGCGGCGGCGGCGGAGCCGACGTGTCCCAGGCAACCGGCTGCGAGGGCACCGGCCGGCCGGTCGCGGGATCGCGCGAGGGGAGCGACGCCATCGGCGTGCCGTCCGGCGTCGAACTGGGGCTGTGCCAATTGCCGGGCAGCGGCGTCGCTGGTAGGCCGCGATGCGCCACCTTCATGAAGCGGCTCCACACGTCCACCGGAAGATTGCCGCCGGACGCCTTCTTTGTCGGCGAGCCGTCGTCGTTGCCGAGCCAGACACCGGCCACCAGATGGCTCGTGTAGCCGACGAACCAGGCGTCCCGCCAATCCTGGCTCGTGCCGGTCTTGCCGGCGGCCTGCCAGCCAGGCAGCTCCGCCTTGCGGGCGGTGCCGGTCAGCAGGGTTTCCTGCATCATCGCATTCATCATGGCGACGTTCTGCGGATCGACGACGCGGCCGAAACTCGAGCCCTTGCGCTGATAGAGCAGCTTGCCGGCGGCCGTCTTGACGCGCGTGATGATGTGGGGCTGCACCGCCACCCCGCCGTTGGCGAAAGGCGCATAGGCGGCCGTCAGCTCGAGCGGCGTCACTTCCGAGGTGCCGAGGGCGATGGACGCATTGGGCTGCAGGTCCGACGTGATCCCCAGCCGATGGGCGGTCTTGACCACGCTCTTGGGCCCCACCTCGAGGCCGAGCCGCACCGCGACCGTGTTGAGCGACAGCGACAGTGCCATCGTCAGGGTCACCGGACCGAAGTACTCGCGCGAATAATTTTCCGGCTGCCAGCCTTTCACGTTGATGGGCGCGTCCTCGCGCACGCTGTCGGGCGTGAGGCCCTTCTCGATGGCGGAAAGATAGACGAAGGGCTTGAAGGCCGAGCCCGGCTGCCGCTTGGCCGTGACGGCGCGGTCGAACTGGCTATCGGCGTAGTCGCGGCCGCCGACCAGGGCCTTGATGCTCCCGTCGGTGTCGAGCGCCACCAGCGCGCCCTGCGACACACCATATTTCCCGCCGCTCCTGCTCAACGCGTCGCCGAGGGCGTGCTCACCGGCCGATTCCAGGGCAGGATTGATCGTCGTGGTGACCACGATGTCTTCCTCGACCGCCCCGATCGTGTCGTTGAGCGTGTCCATGACGTAATCGGCCGCGTAGTTGATGGCACCCGCGTCGTGCTCCTTCACGGCAGTCGCCGGCTGGGAGAGCGCAACCTTGGCAGCCGCATCGGCCACGAGGCCCTGTTGCGCCATCGCGGCAATCACCTGAGCTGCGCGCTCCGTGGCGCCGCTCGGGTTGCGGTTCGGCGCCAGCTTGGTCGGGGCTTTCATCAGGCCGGCCAGAACCGCAGCTTCGGCCAGGCTGACCGTGCGGGCACTCTTGCCGAAATAGCGCTCGGCGGCGGCCTCGACGCCGTAGGACCCCGAGCCGAAATAGACCCGGTTGAGATAGAGTTCGAGAATCTGGTCCTTGGAATAATTGTGCTCCAGCCAAAGCGCCAGGATGGCTTCCTGGATCTTGCGCGACACGGTCCGTTCCTGGGTCAGGAACAGGTTCTTGGCAAGTTGCTGGGTCAGCGTCGAGCCGCCCTGCATGCCGCCGCCGCCCACGACATTGCGCAGCAGGGCGCGCCCGATCCCGAGGGGATCGATACCGTGGTGGGAATAGAAGCGGTGGTCCTCGATCGCGACGAAGGCCTTCGGCAGGTACGGCGGCAAGTCGCGCAAATGCACCGCCGCTCCGCCCGTGTCGCCGCGATTGATCAGCTTCGTGCCGTCGTCGCCAACGATGGCGATATTGGGGGGGCGCTTCGGCACGGCGAGCTGGTCGATCGGAGGCAACTGGCTGGCGTAGTAGGCTACGGTCCCGGCCGTGCCGACAACGGCCCAGAGCCCAAGCACCAGGCACCAGTAGGCCAGATGGCCGACGACGGATCGCCGGCGCCGCGATCTCCGCCCCGATCTGCGCTCGCCGGCGGAGCGGTCGGCCCTACCCTGCTCCCCGGCCGATTTTCTCATTTCACCCGCAGCCGAAAGCAGGCCGCGATCCCCACCCATGGTGGGCTCGATACGCTTGTCCGGACGCGAGCGGGCCTTGGCCTGTCCGCCCGCCGCCCGGTCTTCGGGATAGGCGCGAAGGTCCGGCGGGCCGCGGACAGGGCTGAATATTGGCTCCCGGCGCCCCGCTGCATCGTCTCCGCCTGTGTCCCGGCCCTTGCGCATCCGACGCCTTGCGGTCCCTCAAGGGGGACGGTCTTTAGGGTAATGGAGGCGAATTAAGGGCCGGTTACGACCGGGATCTTGGTTCACATGGTGGGCATGGAGAATTCGGCGCCTTCCTTGACGCCCGAGGGCCAGCGCGCCGTCACCGTCTTGGTCTTGGTGTAGAACCTCACCGAATCCGGGCCGTGCTGGTTGAGGTCGCCGAACACCGACCGCTTCCAGCCGCCGAAGGAATAGTAGGCGAGCGGCGTCGGGATCGGCACGTTGACCCCGACCATGCCGACCTGGACCTTGCTGACGAAGTCGCGCGCCGCATCGCCGTCGCGGGTGAAGATCGCGGTGCCGTTGCCGTATTCGTGGTCGTTGCAGAGGCCCAGCGCCTCATCATAGGACTTGGCGCGTACGACCGACAGAACCGGCCCGAATATCTCTTCCTTGTAGATCCGCATGTCCTTGGTGACGTTGTCGAACAGGCACGACCCCAAGTAGAAGCCTTTCTCGTAGCCCTGCATCTTGAAGCCACGCCCGTCCACCACAAGTTCGGCGCCTTCCTTGATGCCGATCTCGATGTAGTTGCGGACCTTCTCGACCGCCTCCCGCGTCACCAGCGGGCCGTAATCGGCGCTTGGATCGATCGAAGGCCCGATCTTCAAGGCTTCGACGCGCGGAACGAGCTTTTCCATCAGCCGGTCGGCGGTTCCCTTGCCGACAGGAACCGCAACCGAAATGGCCATGCAACGCTCGCCGGCGGAACCGTAGCCGGCGCCGATCAAGGCATCCACCGTCTTGTCCAAATCGGCGTCCGGCATCACCACCATGTGGTTCTTGGCGCCCCCGAAGGCGTGCACGCGCTTTCCCTTGGAGGCTCCGCGCGAATAGATGTATTCGGCGACAGGGGTCGAGCCGACGAAGCCGATGGCCTTCACATCCGGATGGTCGAGCAGCGCGTCGACCGCGACCTTGTCGCCATTGACGACGTTGAGCACGCCAGCCGGCAGGCCCGCTTCCATCATGAGCTCGGCCAAACGCATCGGCACGCCCGGATCGCGCTCCGACGGCTTCAGGATGAAGCTGTTGCCGCAGGCGATGGCGGGCGCGAATTTCCACATCGGGATCATGGCCGGGAAGTTGAACGGCGTGATGCCGGCCGTGACGCCGAGCGGCTGACGCATCGAATAGGCGTCGATGTCCGGCCCGGCACCGTCCGTGAACTCGCCCTTGAGGAGATGCGGGACACCGCAGGCGAATTCCACGACCTCATAGCCGCGCTGGATGTCGCCCTTGGCATCCGCGATGGTCTTGCCGTGTTCGCGGGCCAGCAGCTCGGCCATTTCGTCCTGACTCCTGATCACCAGATCGAGGAACTTCATCATGACGCGGGCCCGGCGCTGCGGATTGACAGCCGCCCAACCGAGCTGTGCTTGACGGGCATTCTCGACCGCTTCGTTGACTTCTTCCGCGCTCGCCAGAGCCACTCTGGCCGCCACTTCGCCCGTCATGGGCCAGAACACATCGCCGAAGCGGCCCGACTTGCCGGCAACCCTTTTGCCGCCGATAAAATGCCCGTAGTCCTGCACCGTTTCCTCCCGTGGCCGTCTTGACTGCGCTCACTATGCATCATTAATTTTGCACAGCAATCGCGGAGATCGCTCATCCGCTTTGCACTGGTAGGCATAAGGCCGATGGACTGGGACAATGTCCGGGTATTTCTTGGAGTGGCCCGCGCCGGTCAGTTCGTGGCCGCGGCGCGCCTGCTGAAAATCGATCACGCCACGGTAGCGCGACGCATGACGGCGCTCGAACGCAGCCTCAACGCGCGCCTGCTCGACCGCCGGACAACCGGGGTCGCTTTAACCGCGGCAGGCGTCCGATTCCTAGCGGCCGCCGAGCGGATGGAAACCGAGTTTCTTCATGCCCAATCGGAACTGACGGATCGGGACTTCGAACTCTCCGGAACGGTGCGGGTCGGCGCACCCGACGGGCTGTCGACCTATTATCTGGCGAGTCGCTTCGCCACCCTGGCCGAGCGCCATCCCGCCATCACGATTCAGCTGGTGCCGACCCCGCAGGTGCTTCCGCTGAGCAAGCGGGAGGTCGATATCGCCATCGTGCTCGAAAAGCCGGAGGTCGGACGCCTCGTGACCCGCAAGCTGACCGATTATTCGCTCGGCATCTTCGCGTCTGCGGCCTATCTGGCCCGCCATCCGGTATCCGCCGAAGCCGCCACGCTCGACGCTCACCACTGGGTCGGCTACGTCGAGGAATACAACTACTCACCGGCGCTGAACTATGTCCGAGAGCTTTGCGGTGATTCACCCATCGGTTTTCAGTGCGCCAGCGCCATTGGACAGGTGGAGGCCGTGCGGGCAGGGCTGGGCCTCGGCGTGCTGCATGATTTCATCGCGGACCGGCACGCTGATCTCATCCGCCTCCTGCCGGAGCGGCGCGCGCTCCGCTCCTATTGGGTGGTCGAACATGAGGACACTCGCGGCATCGGTCGTATCCGCGCGGTCCACGATTTTCTCGTTGCGGCGATCGAAGCCGATCGCGCCATCTTCCTCAAGCGCTAAGCTGGGTACGGCAGACTTGGCCCGGAAGCGTGCGCCGTAGCGCTTCCACGCCTCCGCCACGGCTTTGAGCAGCCATGCCCATCGGGATCGGATCACCAAACTCGAAAGCAGGCTAGACGTCGCTGCTGTAACCGCCGCCGTAAGAACCGGGATCGGCGCTGTCCCCTCCGAAATCGCCGGCGTCCTGAGGCGTATCGCCGTGATCGACCGAATCGGCACCTTGGTTCGGGTTGTCGTAGTAGTTGTTGACGATTGTTTCGCCGCCCGCATTCCCCAAGCCGCCCATGCCACCTCCCCCAAAGCCGGACGCGATGCCGAACGGGTTGTTGCCGCCCGTGAACAGGCCGCGGATGCCGTCCGCCAACAGTACGCCACCCGCGACACCTGCCGCTGCGCCAAGCGCGCCCTTCAAGAAGCCACCGCCGCCCATTGCGCCGCCGGCGCCCATTGCGCCGCCAGCCGCCTGACCCCAGGGACCCGCGCCTGGATTTCCCTGTCCCTGGAATGGGGCTGGCACCTGCGGCAATGGCGCCGGGCCATGACCTCCGGTGGTCGGTACGCTTGGTCGGCCCTGCCCCTGCTCGGGCTGGCCCGAACCGAAGATGGACCGGCCGAGACCGCCAAGAAAGCTCGTGTCCTCCTGTTGCGGTGGTTGCTGCTGCCGAACTTGCGTTTCAAGCTGCTGAATCTTGTCGTTTGCGGCGCGCAGCGCCTGATCCTGCACGATCACGGTCTGCGACAACAGGTAGGGGGCATAAGGCTGCGACCTCACGGCGTCGGCGATATAACCTTCCGCTTCCCGGTCGCGCGGCTGGTTCGCGGCAGGTTTCATTCGATCGAACAAGCCCGAAATCAGCTGGCGTTCTTCGGGGGTCATCGTGTTTCTCCCTTGAAGCGGGCATGAGCCCGCGCCAAAAGATATGGGAAGGTGCTGGAGTTGATCCAAGGGCGGGCAATGGTGCGGCCCAAAGATGGATCGCCGGAGATCGTTGTTGAGCGCCCAATCCAAGCGGAGCCGAGGCTGAGGCCGAAAGTCGAGGGACGCGGCTCCTTTCCAAGGGCACCCTAGAGCCCGAAGGGAAACGTCTCCTCGTCCCCGCACCTCTCTCTCACGGGAAGCGGCGTCACCGCCGTGGTCTCGTCCAGCCAGACGTAGCCGTCGAACTGCCGGGCCAACGAGGCTTCCAGATAGTGATCATGGCGCTCGGCATCTGGACGATAGATCAAGCCGATGAAACGCTCGAGGCGCGCCGGCGAGAGGACATCTCGCAAACCGGGGTAGCCCCCCTGCCGCAGATCGAGCAGGAAGCGCGGCACTCCCGCATCGTGCATGAGCCGCTCGAAGCTCTCCGGCAGCGACGGATTGATCCGCTTGACCTGCATGGGATGGTCCCAGTCGTCCGCGGCCGCCACGGTGCCCACGTGCGTTCCGAATCCGAGCAGCGCCACGTCGGGGCCATGGGTTTCGCGGAGGAGCTGACCGAGGTTGATTTCCCCGCGGTCGCCCATCTCGGTGTCGCGAGCATCGCCGATATGCGAATTGTGCGCCCAGATCACCGCTTTCGACTCCGGACCGGCGGCGTCGAGAAGGCGATCCAGGGTCTCGGCCATGTGTCGGTCGCGCAGGTTCCAGGACTCGGCCGAGCCATAGTACATCGCGCGATAGTAGCGATCTGCATCGCGCACCAGGCGGGCATTCTCGGTCGCATCGAAGTAGGCTTCGTCGCCCTCCATCGAACAGCGCAGTTGTCTGGCCAGCAGATCGCGCAGGATGGCGACGACGGCGTTCTCGCAGGGCGCGAGGCCCTGCTGCTTTGCGGCGCCGCCATAGCGGTGGGGCTTGTCCTGCCAGGGCGTCAGACAGCCATAGCGGCGTCGCGCCACCTTGGCCGCCTTGGGATCGACGCGATCGAGGTAGTCGATCACGGCCCGGATCGAGGCGTTGAGACTGTAAAGGTCCAGTCCATAGAAGCCCGCCTGCTGCTCTGGACTGCGTCCCCGGTTGTGGTCGCGAAGCCAGCCGAGGAACTCCGCCACTTCGGCGTTCCGCCACATCCAGGTCGGGAAGCGTGCAAAGGCCTGGTCTGCATCGCGGCCAGGTGGCTTGCCGCGGACGAAACGGTCGAAAACCGCAGCATCGGGCCAATCGGCTTCGACGGCCACGATCGTGAAGCCTTGATGCTCGATCAGGTGTTTCGTCATGGCGGCGCGGGCTTGGTAGAATTCGGACGTGCCGTGGCTCGCTTCCCCGAGGCCAACGATGCGGCCACGGCCGAAGCGTTCGAACATTTGCCCCAATCCCGCATCGTCGATCGGCGGGAGGGGCTCCGCCGCGGCGCGGATCAGTTCGGACAGGCGTTTCAGCCTTGCGCCAGCCGTCCCATCGGCTCGTGGCTGGTCGGTCCCCTCGGACCAGCCGAACGCGCCCACCAGTGGCACGAAAAGGACTCCCCCGAGGTCCTCGGTCGCAAATTCAGTGGTGCTCCTGCGGGTCAGCTTGATGAGCTGCTGGTGGCCGGGATCCCGACCAACCGGCATGACGAGCCGCCCCCCGACAGCGAGCTGAACCTTCAGCACTTCCGGGATCTCCGGTCCGCCCGCAGCAGCCAAAATGGCGTCGAACGGCGCCGCTTCGGGCCAACCGAGCGTGCCGTCGCCGAGCCGCACCTCCACGTTGTCGGAGCCGAGGGCCGCTAAACGGGTTCGGGCGGTCTCTGCAAGCTCGGCGTGGCGCTCGACCGTATAGACACGCTCGGCAAGGGCGCCCAGAACGGCTGCCGCATAGCCGGAGCCCGTTCCGATCTCGAGGACCCGGTCGCCCGGCGCGACCTCGGCAGCCTCGGCCATCAGGGCCACGACGAACGGCTGCGAGATGGTCTGCCCGGCCTCGATCGGCAGCGGACCGTCTTTGTAGGCCTGCCCGCGAAGCTCCCGCGAAACGAATTCTTCACGCGGGATCCTGCGCATAACAGCGAGCACGCGCTCGCTCCTTATGCCGCGCTTCACAATCTGGCGGTCCACCATGCGGTCGCGTTCACTCGCGAAATCGCGCATTGCCGTCCCCCTTTCGGAACTAACGCGCCGCCGTCGGCAACGATCCCTTTAGGTCGCCGGAGGCTATCCGCGTTCCTGGTCCTGCGCCCGGCGAAGACGGCGAATAGCCATTGCGAATGCGAGCAAGGCGGCGCGCAAGGCCTGCTGTGCTTGCGGCGTGGCCAGCAGCGCCGCCGCATGGGCAGGGCAGAGACCAAGCAGCGGCACGGTGACCGTGGCCTCCGTCACGATCACCGCGGACATCGTGTGGAGAACTTCCGAGAGTGCCGCTCTGCCGAACGTCGACCGGACGGACGCATGGAAAAACACGACGGGCTTGCCGGGGATCTCGCTTCCCGACACAAGCCAATCGAGCGCATTCTTCAGTCCCCCAGGGATGCCGTGCGCATATTCCGGGCAGGCGATGACGACGCCGTTCGCCTCGTGCACGGCCCGCCGCAAGTCGAGAACGACCTGCGGCGCGGTCCCGTGTTCGAGATCCGGATTGAAGATCGGCAGGGCTCCGAGACCATCGAACAGTGTGAGGACCACGCTCGGCCGAGCCGCCTTTGCGGCGGCCCGAAGAAGGGCCGAATTGGTCGAGGCGGCGCGCAGGCTGCCCGAAAGTCCGAGGAGCTGGAGCGTCACGTCGCTCACCTCTTGGTCTTGGACGGGACACCGCCGGCAAGAAGCGGCGCTCGGTTCTTACGTCCTACCGGCCCAAGCAAGCGCAGCCCGGAGCCTCAGCGGCTTCCAGCACCAGGCGAGCTGCCTCGCCTACGCGGGATTCTCCAGGCTGAACGCCTGGGCGTCCTCGTCATAGGCATAGAGTTCGCCGTACCGGCCCCAGTTGATGGCTGCACGAAGTGTCTTCTCGGCGTAGTCTTCCGACATGTAATCCTCGAGTTCCTCGCGGAAGCGCGACGCCGGCGCGTGATGCGACGGCCGCTCGTCGAGAACCCGTTTGATGCGGGCCGCCAGCGGAACGCAGGCGAGCAGATGATCACCGAACAGCTTCTTGCGAGCGTCGACCTCGGCATCGGCGAAGCGGCGTCCGGCACTGGTCAGCTTGATGTCGCCCTCCTCGAGTTCGGCAAAGCGCAGCAGCTGCAGAGTTTCGGCAATGGGGAAGAGTTCGTCGATCTCGAGCTGCAGCGAATCCGCCAGGTGCGGCAGGTCGGCCTTGCCGTTGTAGGGCGGCGCCGCAACCTCCTCGACGAGACCGGCGAGGGAATTGGTCGACACGCGCGGCAGCACCATGCCGATACCGGTACCGGGGAACGCACCCTCCTTGCCGGGTTGCTTTGAGGTTGGACGGCGGGTCATCAGGGCGTAGATGTTGTCCACGAGTTGCCGGAACTCGGGATCGAGGCGGTTGCGCGGATGCGGCAGCGTCACGCGGATTTCGGAAGCGATCCTGCCCGGATGGGACGACAGCACGAGGATGCGGTCGCACATCAGCACCGCCTCCTCGATGTTGTGCGTCACCATCAGGATGGTCTTGATCGGCAGGCGGCCTTCGCACCACAGGTCGATGAGGTCGCTGCGCAGCGTTTCGGCCGTCAGCACGTCGAGCGCCGAAAAGGGCTCGTCCATCAGCAGGATGTTGGGATGCGTCACCACCGCGCGGGCGAAGCCGACGCGCTGGCGCATGCCGCCGGACAGTTCCTTGGGATAGGCCGATTCGTAACCGTCGAGGCCGATCAGGTCGATGGCCGCCAGCGAGCGCCGCCGTGCCTCATCGGCCGGGACCCGCAGGGCCTTCAGGCCGAGTTCGACGTTCTCGAGCACGGACAACCATGGGAAGAGCGCGAAACTCTGGAACACCATGGCGATGCCGTCGGCCGGACCCTTGATCGGCGCGCCCCGGTAAACCACCTCGCCGCTCGACGGATGGATCAGCCCCGATACGATCCGCAACAAGGTCGACTTGCCGCAGCCCGACCGGCCGAGCAGGCCAACGATTTCGCCGCCCGAGAGCGTCGTCGAAAGGTCATCGAGCACGGCAGGCGCGTCGTCATCCTGGCCGCCCTTGTAGCGCTGGCTCACATGCCTGACCTCGAGGAGCGGACCTGTCGCCTCATCCAACATGTGCGCGCTCCTCAGCCGATGCGCAGTCGACGTTCGGCATAACCGAACAGCGGACGCCACAGCAGACGGTTGTACAGAATGACGAAGACCGACATCACCGCGACGCCAAGCACGATCCGCGGAAAATCGCCCGCTTCGGTCGCCTTGGCGATATAGGCACCGATCCCGTGCGCGGCCACCTTGTCGTTCCCCCATTTGACATATTCGGCCACGATGGCGGCATTCCAGGACCCGCCGGAGGCCGTCAGCGCGCCGGTGACATAATAGGGGAAGATGCCGGGCAGAATGACGTTTCTCCACCAGGCCCAGCCCGTGATCCGGAAGTTGGCCGACACTTCACGTAGGTCATTCGGGAAGGCGGAGGCACCCGCGATGACGTTGAACACGATGTACCATTGCGTGCCGAAGATGATCAGTGCGGACAGCCATATGTCCGGGTCGAGATGGAAGGCCAGGATGCCGATCACCGCGATGGGAAACAACACGTTGGCCGGAAAGGCAGCCAGGAACTGGGCCGCCGGCTGAACCCGCTCGGCGACGGCGGGCCGCAACCCGATCCAGACCGCGATCGGAACCCACACCAGGCTGGCGAGCGCCAGCAGGACGATTACCCGCAGCATCGTGATCAGCGTCAGCCCCATGGTCTCCAGCAGGTCGTGCCAGGATAGGCTCGACGACACGAACGAGATCGTTTGCCAAGCCGCGTAGAACGCCAGAAGCGCGATCGCCACGACCCAGACGACGTCGATGACTCGCGAGGCGGTGGGCGACTCGCCCTTGCCGCCGCCGATGCGGGGCAGATCGATCCGCAAGCTGGTGAACCATTCGAAGGCGGCTTCGATGGGCGAAAAGGCACGGCGGACCCAGACCGTGCGCTGCAGTAGACCGAGAACCCAGGAGGATGACGTCGATTGCGATGCCGACAGTTCCACCCGGAACTTGTCGGCCCAGGTGACGATGGGGCGGAAGATCAGCTGGTCGTAGAGCAGGATGACGATCAGCACCGTGAGCACGGCCGCCAGCACGGCATCAAGGCGCCTCTGGTCGATCGCGACCGCCAGATATGACCCGATGCCGGGCAGTTTGATGGTCGTGTCCCCGACCGTGATGGCCTCCGCGGCCACGACGAAGAACCAGCCGCCCGACATGGACATCATCATGTTGTAGATGAGCGCCGGCACCGCGAAAGGGGTTTCGAGCTGCCAGAACTTCTGCCAAGGCGAAAGTCTGAAGCCTTCCGACACTTCCGCCAGATCGCTCGGCACGGTGCGCAGCGACTGGTAGAAGGAGAAGGCCATGTTCCAGGCCTGGCTCGTGAAGATGGCGAAGATCGCGGCGCATTCGGCGCCGAGCACGCTGCCCGGAAAGAGACCCAGGAAGAACGTCACCGTGAACGACAGGAATCCCAGAATCGGGACGGATTGGAGCACGTCGAGCATCGGGATCAGCACGACCTCGGCGCGGCGGCTCTTGGCCGCGATCGTCGCGTAGGTCAGAGTGAAAAGAAGCGACGCCGCAAGCGCCAGGAACATGCGCATCGTGGTGCGCAGCGCATAGTAGGGCAGATAGCTGTAATCGAGACTGATCGGCGCCGTGTCGGGGGGCGGCAAGGGGAGAACCATCCCGCGTGACGCGTGCACGATCAGCACGAAAATCCCGAAGATCAGGGAGAGCGCGATGACGTCCCACTGGTTGGGAAGCGCGCGCCGCCCGAGCGACGTGAAGGCCACGAATTTCGATGCCATCGGAGTCCGACAAAGGGGGAGCACGAAGGGGCGCTGGCGCGAAGCGCGAGTCCCCTATCGCATGTTCGACCGCGATGACAAAGCCATGACGGGCGAAGGCGACATCGCGAGACGATTGAGCTAACACCAACTCGGCCGGCCGGCATGATGCCTCAAGTCGGCAGGGGGATTCGAGCGAAGACCATGCTCCGCGTTACTGGAATTGCCACCTCGTCCGCACCGACACTTGGGACCTGCAATGGCAGTGATCTCGTTGCCGGAGTGCAAGCTGGTGGGTATCGCCGTGGATGAAGCTCAGGTTCGGCAGGCGGGGGACGACGACCGGTTCTCGGTGAACACCTACGAGTTGCTGGTTCAGGGCATCGTCGACTACGCGATCTACATGCTCGACCCGCAAGGCCATGTGGTCAGCTGGAATCCGGGCGCCGAGCGGATCAAGGGCTACAGCCGCCAGGAGATCCTCGGTCAGCACTTTTCCCGATTCTACATGGACGAGGAGCGTGAGGCCGGCGTTCCGCACCAGGCACTCAGGATCGCTTCGGAAACCGGCCGCTTCACCGCAGAATCCTGGAGGATCCGAAAGGACGGCAGCCGTTTCTGGGCCATGGTGGTGATCGACGCCATCCGGCTCGACGGCGAGTTGATCGGGTTCGCCAAGATCACCCGCGACATGACGGAGCAGCGGAAAGCCCAGCTCGCCGCGCTCGAAAGCGAGCGCCGGTTCCGGCTGCTGGTGCAGGGCGTGACGGACTACGCCATCTACATGCTCGATCCCGCCGGGCTTGTAACCAACTGGAATGCGGGAGCCGAGCGCATCAAGGGCTATGCGGCATCGGATATCATCGGCGAGCATTTCTCGCGCTTCTACACGCCCGAGGACATCGAAGCCGGCACCCCCTGGAAGGCGCTGGAGACCGCCCGCCGGGAGGGCCGCTATGCGGCGGAGGGCTGGCGCGCCCGCAAGGACGGGAGCCGATTCTGGGCCGGCGTGGTGGTGGACGCTATTCACGACGACGACGGTGTCCTGATCGGCTTTGCCAAGATCACGCGGGACCTGACCGAGCGCCGGGAAGCCGAATTGGAACTCGAACAATCGCGCGAGCAGTTGTTCCAGCTACAGAAGATGGAGGCCGTCGGCCATCTCACGGGCGGCATCGCGCATGACTTCAACAATCTCCTAACCGGGATCATCGGCAGCCTCGACCTGTTGCGGTCACGGGTGGCGCAGGGACGCACCAATGAACTCGACCGGTACATCGCGGCCGCCCAAGGTGCCGCCTCGCGGGCCGCCGCCCTTACACAGCGGCTTCTCGCCTTCTCGCGGCGACAGACTCTCGACCCGAAGACGATCGATCCGAACAAGCTGGTCCTTAACATGAAGGAGTTGATCGAGCGGACGGTCGGGCCGGCGATCCTGGTCGACACGAGGCTGGCTACCGAGGGCTGGTCGATCCTGTGCGACCCGAACCAGCTCGAGAACGGGATCCTAAACCTCTGCATCAACGCCCGCGACGCGATGCCGGACGGGGGACGGCTCACCATCGAGACCAGCGAAAGCCTGCTCGACGAGCGCGCCGCACGCGAGCGCGACGTCCCGCCTGGCCAATATGTGGCGATTAGCGTGAGCGATACGGGAACCGGTATGTCGCCCGAGGTCGTGGCGCGCGCCTTCGATCCGTTCTTCACCACCAAGCCGCTCGGTCAGGGCACAGGACTGGGCCTGTCCATGATCTATGGGTTCACCAAGCAGTCGGGCGGCCACGCGCGGATCTATTCTGAGGTCGGCATCGGTACGACGATCAAGCTGTACCTACCCCGTTATCTCGGCGAGATGGTCGAGGACGAAGCAGGACCGAAGCCGAGCGCGTCGTCCCGCGCCAGCGCGGGCGACACCGTGCTGGTGGTCGACGACGAGCCGAGCGTGCGCATGCTGGTGAGCGAAGTGCTCGATGAACTCGGTTATGCGACGATCGAGGCCACCGACGCCTCTACGGCTCTCGATGTGCTCCGGTCGAAGGTCCGCATCGACCTGCTGGTGACCGATGTCGGCCTGCCCGGCGGCATGAACGGGCGCCAGGTGGCCGACGCCGCACGCGAAATACGCCCCGAGCTCAAGGTCCTGTTCATCACCGGCTATGCCGAGAAGGCGGCGGTCGGCAACGGCCTTCTCGAGGCGGGCATGCATGTCATGACCAAACCCTTCGCGATGGAGACCCTGGCGTCTCGCATCAGCGCCATCATGGCGAGCGGGTAGGCGGGGGCTGTCACGGGCACATTGAAAGCTGAGGCAGCGCCGCCCCGACCGAAACGCGCGCACACGCTGGCCGCCCGTCGCAGTGCCCTCAGCACTCGATGAAGTTCACCGCCAGGCCGCCCTGCGAGGTTTCCTTGTATTTGGCGCTCATGTCGGCGCCGGTCTGGCGCAT
>JBBPYT010000281.1:0-22752 GCA_038199665.1 Hyphomicrobiales bacterium | reverse complement strand
GCCCGCGTCTCGGCCTGATCCGCACCTCCATTTACCACTGTTTCGCCGCGGACGATCCCTCCAGCACTTCCCACAGGCGCGCACGAGTGGCCGCCGAGGTCCCGTCGGGCAACGCATCGCAAGCGAAAAACCCCGCCTCGACGATCTCCCAATCCGGCAGGCGGGGCTGCCCCTGGCGAAATTCGCGCACCACATAGACCACGACGTGATCGCGGCGCGACGCACGATTGTTGAAGAACAGGCCATGCAGGGCGGGCTGGCCCATGACCTCGATGCCGCATTCTTCCCGCGTCTCGCGGAGCAGGGCGTCGAACACGGATTCGCCCGGCCCGACCGCACCGCCAGGCAAATGCCAGCCGGGCACATAGGAATGTTTCACCAGGAAGACCCGGTCCTCGCCGTCGAGGATCACGGCACGGACCCCGATCGTCAGCGGGCGCGTCCACCGGGCGGTGCCGTGAATCAGACGCTGCACAAGCCGTGCCGACGCCGACGGCAGACGAAACCTCAGCCGCATGCCGATCTCCCGGCCTCGATGCCGCCGACCAATAAGCCGAAGCCGGATCTGGACGCCTCCTCGGCCGCGCTATAGATTAGAAGCATTCCAATTTCTCTTCCGGAGCAACATGCTCGATGAAAGACTTCGCCGAACTGACCGAACGCGAAATCCTGGCGGTGGCCATTTCCTCCGAGGAAGAGGACAGCCGCATATACCGGGCTTTCTCGGAAGATCTGCAGGAACGCTATCCTGCCTCCGCCAAGGTGTTCGAGGAAATGGCCGATGAGGAAACGGGGCATCGCCGACAGCTGCTGGAGCTTTACGAGCAGCGCTTCGGCCCCAATCTGCCGCCGATCCGTCGCGAGGACGTCAAAGGGTCGCTCAAGCGCCAACCGATCTGGCTGACCCGCAACTTGCCGCTCGAGAGGATGCGCAAGCAGGCGGAATTGATGGAGGATCAGGCGGCGCGCTTCTACATAACGGCCGCCGAGCGGGCCACGGACACCGGCATCCGCAAGCTGCTGGGCGACCTCGCCGAGGCCGAACAGAGCCACGAACATCGGGCCGGCACTTTGGAAGCCACCCACCTCGATGCGGAAGCCCGCGTAACCGAAGACGAGACCAAGCAGCGCGTCTTCGTCCTGCAATACGTCCAGCCCGGCCTTGCCGGCCTGATGGACGGCTCGGTATCGACCTTGGCGCCGCTGTTTGCGGCAGCCTTCGCGACTCACAACACTTGGCAGACCTTCGCGGTGGGGCTCGCGGCATCGCTCGGCGCCGGCATCAGCATGGGCTTCTCGGAGGCCCTGTCCGACGACGGCTTGCTGACCGGCCGCGGATCGCCCATCATCCGCGGCGCCGTGACCGGATCCATGACGGCGATCGGCGGCCTTGGCCATACCCTGCCCTATCTGGTGCCGAACAGCTGGAACAACGCGTTCTATATCGCGACGGCGCTCTCCGGCGTGGTGGTGTTTTTCGAGCTCTGGGCCATTGCCTGGATCCAGTCGCGCTACATGGCCACGCCTTTCGTACAGGCCGCCCTGAAGGTGGTGCTCGGCGGCGTGCTGGTGCTGATCACCGGTATCGTCATCGGGGGCGCTTGACGGAACGAAGCGGCCGGGTGAGAGGAGGCTCCCGTGAGCTTTCTCCTTGCCCATCTGTCCGATGCCCATATCGGACCTCTTCCTCGGCCGCGCACCCGCGAACTGCTGGGGAAGCGCCTGACCGGCTACGTCAACTGGACCCGCCGCGGGCGCTTGCACGACATGGGCGTGCTCGAGCGTCTGGTGGCCGATCTGCGGCGGCACGAGCCCGATCATGTAGCCATGACGGGCGACATCCTCAACATCGGTCTTGCGGCCGAGTTCCCGTTTGCGCGGGCGTGGCTTGAAACGCTTGGCCCCCCGCAGGACGTGTCCTTCGTTCCGGGCAACCACGATGCCTACGTGCGCGGATCGGTCCCGCACCTCGCCCGCACCTTTACCCCGTGGGTCAGCGACACCGGCATCGACGATCCGTCATACGTCTTTCCCTATATCCGCCGGCGCGGCGGCATCGCCTTGATCGGGCTGTCTTCGGCGGTGCCGACCGCCCCCTTTCTGGCCTCCGGCGCGCTCGGCAAAGCGCAATGCGTCGCACTCGGCCCGTTGCTGGCCGAGGCCGGCAAGGAGGGGCTCGCGCGCGTCTTGATGATCCACCATCCGCCGCATCGCACGGGGGCAAGCGGCGGGCGTGGCTTGCGCGATGCCAAGCGCCTGGAACGCGTTCTCGCCGGCCACGGCGCCGAACTGGTGATTCACGGCCACAATCATCGTGCTTCGGTGGTGCATCTGGCGGGACCGCGGGGTCCCATTCCGGTCGTCGGCGTTCCGTCAGCCTCCGCCGTGCCCGGCAGCCCTGGCCACCGCGCCACCTACCATCTGTTCCGGATCGAACCGCAGAACACGGGCTGGCGCATCACCGCGACCCAGCACGGGCTCGCGGCGAACCAACCCGGGCTGGCGCCCTCCTCGCGCGACATCGTCGACCTCGGCCAACTGGCCCTCTAGGAATTTTATTCACCAGGCCGGGAACCGACCGGACACATATTGCATGCCGAGCCACACCAGACCGGCGAGCGTGAGCATGCCCAGCCCGTCGACTCCCAGGCGAAGGACCCGCGCCAATTGCGCCGTCGCGCTCGGCCGGGCCGAAGCCGTAGCCTCGGCCGGTTTGGTCGGAACAACGATCGGCGGCCTTTCGGCCGGCGCCGGTGCGACCGCATCCGGCAGCAGGGACGCCAGTGTCTTTTCCCGCTCGACCAGTCGACGCGCGATGTAGCGCGTGATCGCGTCGGCCATCGCCGTGATCCCGTCGTTCTCCGCCAGCACCACCCGGCCGTGCCGGGTGTCCTGCAGAAACCGGTAGATGCGCCGGTCGCGGCCCATTTCGACGAAGGAGATCATATCGATGAACAGACGCGGACGCTCGCCCGGGACGACTCCCGTATCGAACATGTCGACCTCGACCGGGATCTGCGCCAGGACGGGCTCGATCGCTTCGCGGAGCAGGTCCAGCCGGGCCACCTCGGCACCGCGGAGATCGCCGACCACCTGAGACCTCTCCGCTTCCTCCAAGCGCGCAGCGCGGATCGCCGAGGTCAAACTCGGCGGACGCTTGACCCGTTCCGGGCTCGTATCGTCCATGATTTTCCCCTACGCATCACAACACTGTGCAAACGAAGTGAATGATAGATCCGGAAATATTGTCGTATTTTCGAACTTGATATTACCGTTAATGGAGGAAGCCATGCACGAGCGGCCGGCAAGCGCCACCAAGTTTCGCGACGCCGCTGCCCGGCTGGGGCTGGATGTCGACATCGTGGTCACGGCGCAATCGGCCCGCAGTGCGGAGGAGGCCGCCGCGACCTGCGGCTGCGAGGTCGGCCAGATCGTCAAATCCCTGGTGTTTCGCGGCGCCGAAACCAGAGCTGCCTTGGTGTTCCTGGTATCGGGCCGCCATCGCGTCGACGAGCGGCGCGCCGCCACTGCGGCAGGCGAGCCGATCACGCGGCCTGATGCGGCGTTCGTGCGGCAAGCGACCGGGTTCGCGATCGGCGGCATTCCGCCTTTCGGGCACGATACGCCGGCCAGGACTTTCCTCGACGAAGCTTTGCTCGCCTATCCGACCGTCTGGGCCGCGGCCGGCACGCCCAACACGGTCTTCGCAATCGAACCGGCGAAATTGCGCGACGTTACCGACGCGATCGTCATCGCGGTGGGCTGATGCCGCAGGTCGCCCTTTTCGTTTCCGCCCTCGCAGTCAACGCCATCCAGAAAGACCCGCAGGCTCCAGAAAACGGTCGGCTCGATGCTGGTGGACATTCGGGTCTCGGGGCTCCCACCTAATTTTGAGACCCGGGCATCGCTTTAATGATGTTGCCGCAAGACTTGATTTCCGTCCCTTCCTGTTCCGCGCGCGAAGCGGCTCAGGCCGCTGTCGAACATGCGAGGATTAGGCAGAAAATGGCCGTTCACCAACTCGCGCGCGTACCGCGCATCACGATCGGCGCGGGGGCGCGGCGCAATCTCGGCCCGCTGGCGTCTAGCCTCGTGCCGGCCGGCGCTCATGCGCTGCTCTGCGCCGATCCCGGCCTCCAGGCGACAGGCATGATCGAGGAGGTCGCGGACGCGCTGCGCGACGGCGGCTTCGGCGTTTCGGTGTTCTCCGACATCAAGAGCGATCCGTCGGTGGCGCAGGCCGACGCTGCCGCCGATGTGGCGCGAAACACCGGCGCGCAGCTTCTGGTGGCGCTCGGCGGCGGCTCCGCGCTCGACCTCGGCAAGGCCGTGGCGGCGGTTGCGGCCGCGGAGGCGCCGGCCCTGACCTACGCGCTCGGCGCGGCGCCGCTCCCCAAGATGCGGCTTCGGACCATCTGCCTGCCGACCACCTCGGGCACCGGCTCGGAGACCACCAGAACCGCGATCCTGTCCGGCGCCGACGGTGCAAAGCTCTGGTACTGGGGCGAAGAGCTCAAGGCCGACGAGGCGTTGCTCGACCCAGAACTGACCGTGTCGCTGCCGTCAGGCTTGACTGCCGCGACGGGCATCGATGCGCTGGTCCACGCGGTCGAGGCCGCCACGAACCGCAATGCCCATCCGGCCAACACCATGTATGCGCACGAGGCGATCCGGCTCGTGGCGCGTCACCTCGAAACCGCCGTCAGCGAGCCGGGCGATCTTGCGGCTCGCGAGGGCCTGCAGCGCGCGGCAGCCCTGGCCGGCACTGCCATCGACAATTGCGGCACCGCCATCGCGCACAACATCGGCCATGCGCTGGCCTCGCTGCGCCCGCTGCATCACGGACGCGCCGTCGGCATCGCCATGCTGGCATCCCTGCCCTGGAACCTCGAAGGCAACAAGACCGCCTTCGGGGCCTGCGCGGTCGCCATGGGAGCGAAGCCCACCGCGACGGGCTTCGTCGACGCCTACGAGCGGCTGGTGCGCAGCGTCGGCATGGAAGTCTCGCTGGCCGAAGAGTTCGAGGGCGTGACGCCCGAGGTTCTCGCGGCCCAGATGGCGCGCCCCGAAAACGTCGCCATGATCCGCTCCAACCGCCGCGCTCCCTCGCAGGCCGACCTGCTCACCCTGGCGCAAGCCGTCCTGTCCGCCGCGTGAGGCCGTCGATGCTGCCGAATCTCGGTCCCCTGTTGTGGAGGCTCGCTCCGGGTGCTCAACCTCTCTGGCGGGACGTTTCGGCGGATTCAAGCAATCCGGCTTCGGTCGCGATCGTTCGCCTCGCGCCGTCGAAAGACACACCGACCTGAAAGCCATCTGGGCCGCCTACCGGTAGGAGCCGATGACCCAAGCCGCTCACGGGAGCCCGTTGCCGACCGCCTCGCCGGTCAAGATCACCGGCATCGAGATCACGCATCATCGCCTGCCTCTCGATCCGCCGTTCAATGCGAGCTGGGACACGCAGCCCCGACGTGCATTCGAGGCGACGATCGTGCGGGTCCATACCGATGCCGGACTCACCGGGATCGCGTCGGGCGACACCATGCTGGGCTTCGCGGGGCACGAACATCTGTTCGTCGGGCAGGACGCGCTGGCCATCGAGCGGCACTGGCGCGTGCTGAACAATATACAGTTCCATTGGGGGCGCCCGTGGCCCCTCGATCTGGCCTTGTGGGACCTCGCCGGCAAGATCACCGGCCAGCCGGTGTGGAAGCTCCTCGGCGGCCTCTCAGGCAAGGTGAAGGCTTATGCCTCGTCCGGCACCTTGCGGACCCCCGAGGCCCTCGCCGATGCGGCGGAGCGCTATCTGGCGCAAGGTTTTCCGGCCTTGAAGATCCGCTTCCATCGCGGCGACTGGCGCAAGGACGTGCAGGCGCTCGAAGCCGTGCGGGCGCGGCTCGGGCATAAGCTCGATCTGATGGTCGACTGCAACCAAGGCTGGCGCATGTCCTGGGATGCCTACCCCTCATGGACGCTGAAGGACGCCGTGCAGGTGGCGCGCGAGCTCGAACGGCTCGGCGTCTACTGGATGGAAGAGCCGCTGCACCGCGGCGACCGCGAGGGCATGCGGCGGCTGCGCGACAAGGTCGACGTCCGCATCGCGGGCGGCGAGATGACGCGCGAGCTCTACGAGTTCCGCGACCTCATCACGGAGGGCGCGCTCGACGTGCTGCAGCCTGACGCGGCGCTGGTCGGCGGCATCACCGGGCTGCGCCGCATCTGCACCATGGCGCAGGAACACAACCTGGTTTTCACACCGCACACCTGGACCAACGGGATCGGCGTTCTGGCCAATGCCCATCTGACGGCCGGCGTCGCGGATGCGCCTTTCCTCGAATTCCCCTACGACCCGCCGGAGTGGGACCTCGAGCGTCGCGATTTTGCCATGCGGGAGCCTTTGCGTGTCGACCACGAGGGCACTATCGTGCTGAGCGATCGGGCGGGACTTGGGGTCGAGCTTGCCGAAGACGTCCTCGGAAGGACGCGGATCGGGTGAAAAAGTGAAGGCACGCCCAGGGAGCCCGCGCACCATGGATCGGCAATGGTTGCCGCTCAACGCGCTTCGCGCCTTTGAGGCGGCGGGACAGCACGGCAGCTTCACGGCAGCCGCCAACTCGCTGACCGTGGCGCAAAGCGCGGTCAGCCGTCACGTCATCGTTCTGGAAAAATTCCTGGGCGTTTCCTTGTTCGAACGGCGACCGCAGCACCTGGTGCTGACCGAGGCGGGGCGACACCTGCTTCCGGTGGTGACCCGAAGCTTCGACCGGATCGACCAGGCGCTCGGCGACATCATCAAGGAGCGCGGCACCCCCAAGCGGCTGCTGCGCGTGGCCCTGCCGCCAACCTTCGCCTATCAGCTGGCAATTCCGATCCTGCGGGATTTCCGCGCCGAACACCCCGGGCTCACGATCGAAATCGCGTCGAAGCCGGCGGGCGAACCGGACGGCGAAGTGGCGATCGCCATCGTTTATTCGGAGCCGCGCATCACGGACGCCATTCTCGATCTGCTTTGGATGGAGCGGGTCGCGGTGGTGTGCGCTCCGCAAGTGTGGGGAAACGGCGCACCCGATCTCGCGACGTTCATCGCCACGCGCGATCTGTTGCACGTCAGGCTCGGCGGGCGCCCGCATCAGCACATGTGGGAACTGATGACCCGAGCGGTGGGTCGGCCCGACCTTTCGGTGAGCCGCGGCCTGGTCTTCGATACGGCCCAGCTCGCCATGCAATATGCGCTGTCGGGCGATGGCGTGGCGGTGGTCGATCCCATGCTGTTCCGTGACGATCTCGCGGCCGGCCGGCTGGTCTGCCCCTTCGATGCGCGCGTCGCCTCGGGCTACGGCTACTACCTCGTGACCGCGCCCGAAGACCTCGACGAGGCGGCGGCTGTTTTCCGGTCCTGGCTGATCCGGCGCTTCGCCGAGGCGATGCCGCGGGTCCTGAGCGTCGAAGCCGTTCTGGCCGAGGCGCCGTGATGGACGGGACAGAGACTGCAGCGGACAGGTCGGGATGCCGCCCCCGTCCTTCGACACGGGTCCTGGGAACCCGGCTCATGATGAGGGCGAGATGCGGTCTCGCGTTCGAGCCTGGGGGAACCGAGCCCCTCAACCCCCTCATCCTGAGCCGGCCGCGACGCGGCCGTGTCGAAGGGCGAGGGGGCACGCGGGCGGCTCGGCCGCTTGCACCAGGTCGGACATGCGGGAGGAACAGATGAGCGCGGCAGGAACCATGGCCGAAACCCGCGGCGCCGGACGCCGGCGGACGGGACGCGGCGCCGAGCGCGGGCCGCCCGGCCCGCCCCCCGTACGCAAGCAGCCGCGCCTGCCTTTCCGGCCGACAGACATTGTCTCGTCCGACCAGCTCGAAGCGGTCCATCTGGGCTCGTTGAAGGTGCTGAAGGAAATCGGCATCGACGTGCTGCACGCCGATGCGCGCGCCATCCTGAAGGAGGCCGGCGCAGACGTCGAAGCCGATTCGCAGCGCGTGCGGTTCGACCCCGCGCTGGTCGAATCCTGCATCGGGCTCGCGCCGACCAGCTTCACTCTGCACGCCCGCAACCCGGCCCGCTCGCTCAAGATCGGCGACGGCCATGTGGCCTTCTGCTCCGTCGCTTCGACGCCGAACAGTTTCGACCGCGACGGTGGCCGGCGGCCCGGCAACAGCCAGGATTTCCGCAATTTCGTCCGACTGGGCCAGTCGCTCGACGCCGTTCACCTCTGGGGCGGCTATCCGGTCGAGCCGATCGACATCCATGCTTCCGTACGCCATCTCGACGCGCTGTTCGACCTTCTGACCCTGTCGGACAAGCCGATTCACGCCTACAGTCTGGGGCGGCAGCGCAACCTCGACGCCTTCGAGCTCGTGAAGCTCGCCCGCGGCATCGACGAAGAGACGCTCGAGCGCGAGCCGTCGGTGTTCACCATCATCAACTCGTCCTCGCCGCTGCGGCTCGACGGTCCGATGTGCGAAGGCGTCATCCAGATGGCCAAGCGCAACCAGGTCGTGGTGCTCACGCCCTTCACCCTGGCCGGCGCCATGGCCCCCGTGACCATCGCAGGCGCGGTCGCGCAGCAGAACGCCGAGGCGATGGCCGGCCTCGTGCTGGCGCAGACGGTGCGCCCAGGCTCGCCCTTCGTCTACGGCGGCTTTACGTCCAACGTCGACATGAAGTCGGGCGCGCCGGCTTTCGGTACCCCGGAATATATGAAAGCGACGCTGCTCGGCGGCCAGCTGGCGCGTCGTTACGGCCTGCCCTATCGCTCGTCCAACGCCAATGCGGCCAACACGCTCGACGCCCAGGCGGCTTACGAGAGCGTGTTCTCGCTCTGGGCCGCCATCATGGGCGGCGCCAACCTGCTCATGCACGGGGCGGGATGGATGGAAGGCGGATTGCAGGCCTCCTTCGAGAAGATGGTGCTCGACGCCGATCTCCTCGACATGGTGGCTGAATTCCTGAAACCCATTGCCATCGACGACGACGAACTGGCCTTCGAGGCCATGCGCGAAGTCGGCCCCGGCGGCCATTTCTTCGGCTGCGCCCACACCCAGGCGCGCTATCGCACCGCCTTCTTCTCACCGATGATCTCCGACTGGCGCAATTACGAGACCTGGCGGGAAGCGGGCTCCCCGACCGCCTACGACACCGCCAACCGGCTCTACAAGGAGAAGCTCGCGGCCTTTCAGCCGCCCGCGATCGAGCCCGAGCGGCTCGAGGCGCTGCAGGCCTTCGTGGCGCGTCGGAAGAGCGAGGGCGGTGTCGAAACGGATTTTTGACCCCTTCGATCCTCATCCAGAGCCTGTCGAAGGACGAGGATCGAGGGGGAGCGGTTTTCGGATGAAAGGTGCCGTTCACGCAGGCGCTCGATGCGGGCCCTCGCCCATCGGTGGTCGCGTTGCGGCCTGCTCAGGGTGGGGGGCTCCGAAGGCGGAAGCCGAGCGGATCGAATGTGGCCCGTGCGAGCGGGCATCGAAGGGAAGCAACAGATGAAAACCCACGCGCAAGTGGTGGTAGTCGGCGGCGGCGTCGTCGGCGCCAGCGTCCTCTACCATCTGACCAAGGCGGGCTGGCGCGACGTGATGCTGGTCGAGCGCGCCGAGCTGACGGCGGGCTCCACCTGGCACGCGGCGGGTGGCATGCACACCGTCAACGGCGACCCCAACGTCGCCAAGCTGCAGCAATATACGATCGAACTCTACAAGGAGATCGAGGAGATCTCAGGCCAGTCCTGCGGGGTGCATCTCACCGGCGGCATCATGCTGGCCGGCACGCCCGAGCGGCTCGACTGGCTGAAGATGGCCCGCGCGCGCGGGCGCTATCTCGGCATGGACCTGGAGCTCATCTCGGTGCCCGAGGCCAAGGCGATCTTCCCGTTCATGGACGAGACGCATTTCGTCGGGGCGATGTACGATCCCGTCGAAGGCCATGTCGATCCCTACGGCGTCACCCATGCCTACGCCAAGGCGGCTCAGATCCAGGGAGCCACGGTCGAGCGCCAGACGCGCGTCACCAACCTCAAGCCACGCTCCGACGGCTCGTGGGACGTCATCACCGAAAAAGGCAACATCCACGCCGAGCATGTGGTCAATGCCGGCGGCTTGTGGGCCCGCGAGGTCGGCCGCATGGTGGGCCTGGAGCTTCCCGTTCTCGCCATGGAGCACCAATACCTGATCACGGAGGACATGCCGGAACTCGTCGGCCTGCAGGAGAAGTTCCACTGCATCGATTTCGAGGGTGAGATCTACATGCGCCAGGAACGCGGCGGCATGCTGATGGGCACCTACGAGCGCGCCGGCGTGCCGTGGTCGGAGCGCGAGACGCCTTGGGACTTCGGGCAGAACCTGCTGCCCAACGACCTCGACCGGATCGCGCCGAGCCTCGAGGTCGGCTTCGAGCATTTTCCGGCAATCGCCACCGCCGGCATCAGGAAGGTGGTCAACGGGCCCTTCACCTTCTCGCCCGACGGCAACCCGCTGATCGGCCCGGTCAAGGGCCTGAAGAATTTCTGGGTCGCCTGCGCCGTCATGGCGGGCTTCAGCCAGGGCGGCGGCGTCGGGTTGGCGCTATCGAACTGGATGGTCGACGGCGATCCCGGCTTCGACGTATGGGGCATGGATGTGTCGCGCTACGGCGATTGGGCCACCATGGCCTACACCAACGCCAAGGTGCGGGAGAACTATTCCCGCCGCTTCTCGATTCGCTTCCCCAACGAGGAACTGCCCGCCGCGCGCCCGCTGCGGACGACGCCGGTCTACGACATCCTCAAGAGCGAGGGTGCGTTCTTCGGGGAATATTGCGGGCTCGAAAGCCCGCTCTGGTTCGCGCCGAAGGGCACCGAACCCAAGGAGGACATCACGTTCCGTCGTTCGAACGCGCACGAGCCTGTCGGCGCGGAATGCCGGGCGGTTCGCGAATCCGTCGGCATGATCGACATATCCAACTACGGCAAGTTCGAGGTCACGGGGCCGAATGCGGCGAGCTTCCTGTCGAACGTCATGGCCAACCGCCTGCCCGCGACGGGTCGCATGATCCTGACCCCGATGCTGAACCAGAACGGCAAGCTGATCGGCGACTTCACCGTGGGACGCTTGGCGGAAGACCGATTCTTCCTGGTCGGCACCATGGCGGCCGAGAGCTACTACATGCGCTGGTTCGAACGGCACATGCCCCCCGAGGGCGGCGTGCTGGTCCGGCCTTGCGCCTCCGAATATGTGGGGTTCTCGATTGCCGGCCCGTCGAGCCGCGCCCTGCTGCAGAAGCTCGTCGCCGAGGGCCTTTCGACGCCGGCCTTCCCGTTCATGACGTTTCGCAAGATGGATGTCGGCATGGTGCCGGCGCTCGTCGGTCGCGTCTCGTTCACGGGCGATCTCGGCTACGAGATCTGGGTCACCTCGGACTACCAGCGGGCGCTCTACACCGTGCTCAAGCAGGCGGGCGCGGATTTCGGCCTCAAGCTCGTCGGCGGCCGGGCGCTCAACTCGTTGCGCCTCGAGAAAAGCTTCGGCACCTGGGCGCGCGAATACCGGCCGATCTACGGGCCGGAGGAAGCGGGCCTCGGCCGCTTCGTCGACCTCAAGAAGAACGATTTCGTGGGCCGCGATGCCGCCGTGAAGGCCAAGGGCAACGGCGGTGCGCCGCTGCGGCTCGTGACCTTCGCGGTCGACGCGATTGGCGCCGATGCCATCGGTGACGAGCCCGTGTGGTACGACGGCGAGGTCGTCGGCTGGGTCACCTCAGGCGGCTACGGCCACAGCGTCGGGCAGTCGCTGGCGCTCGGCTATGTGCCGAAGGAACTCGCCTCCGCCGAGGACGGTTTCGAAATCGAGATCATCGGCGAGCGCCGCGCCTCCCGCCGCCTCGACGGTCCGGCCTTCGACCCCAAGGGAGAGCGCATGCGGGCTTAAGGGGCGACACGCGGCGGCGGTGGCCGCATTGACGGTCAGCGTTTCCGATCGAGGAAAGCCCGTACTGCGGCGATGGTCGCGGCCGGCTGTTCTTCCATCAGCCAATGACCCGAGTTCGCGATCGCCAGCTCGGTAACGTCGGTCGCGGCGCGCATGACGACCGCCATGGTCGGCCCACAAGCGCCCAAGGTCCGGTATGCACCCGAGCGGACCTCCGGCCTGGCCCCATCTGCAAGATATTCGGCCCGAGGAGCCGCCACCCGACGGTCTGATGCCTCTATGTGAACGCCGCCCGGACCAGCCATAACCAGCCGGTGCTCCACGCCTCGACGCTGCCGACAAAGCGCCCCCGCCTGGGCCGAGTACCTCTTCCATCAGCAAAGACACCCCCCAGTCTCATAGGTCCTGAACTCGGTCACCGCCTTGACTTCAAACCCTTGAACGGTCAGGTTCCGGCCCCTGCCGCGCGGCCCTCCCGGCTGCCGTGAACTCATCCGGCGGCCACCCGAAAGCGGTTCCCCAGGGTCCATGCGCCTCTATCTCGACTTCGAAAAACCGGTCGCGGAGATCGAAGCCAAGATCGAAGAGCTTCGCGCGGTGGCGAGCGGCGAACAGGCCATCCCCATCGGCGAGGAGCTGACGCGCCTCGAAGTCAAGGCCACCAAGGCGCTCGCCGAGCTTTACGAGAACCTTTCGCCCTGGCAGAAGACCCAGGTGGCCCGGCATCCGCAGCGGCCGCACTTCTCCGACTTCGTCAAAAGGCTGGTCACCGATTTCACGCCGCTGGCGGGGGACCGGGCCTTCGGCGAGGACCAGGCCATCGTCGGCGGCCTCGGTCGCTTTCGCGGCCGGTCCGTCTGCGTGATCGGCCAGGAAAAAGGATCGGATACGAACAGCCGCATCAAGCACAATTTCGGCATGGCTCGCCCCGAGGGGTACCGCAAGGCCGCGCGTCTCATGGAACTGGCCGACCGCTTCGACCTGCCGGTGATTACGCTGGTCGATACCGCGGGCGCCTTTCCGGGTATCGAGGCCGAGGAGCGCGGCCAGGCGGAGGCCATCGCGCGTTCGACCGAAGCCTGCCTCCAATTGGGCGTCGCGAACGTGGCGGCGATCATCGGCGAAGGCGGTTCAGGCGGGGCGATCGCCATTGCGGCCGCCAATCGGGTCATCATGCTCGAACACGCGATCTACAGCGTCATCTCGCCCGAGGGCGCCGCTTCCATTCTGTGGCGGGATGCCGGACGCGCCCAGGATGCGGCAACCAGCATGAAGATCACGGCCCAGGACCTGTCGCGCTTCGGCATCGTCGACACCGTGGTTCCGGAGCCGGCGGGCGGGGCTCATCGCGATCCGGATCTGGCGATCGCTGCGACGGGAGACGCCATCGAAAACGCGCTCGTCAGCCTCGAGGGCTGGTCGCGCGACCAGATCCGCAACGCACGGGCCGACAAGTATCTCGCCATCGGGCGCAGGTGAGCCGATGGGCTTCCCGGTCGTGCCGCTTTGCAACAGTCCGGTTAAATTTTTGCGCCCGAATGGAACCTTTTCGGGACTAGGCCGCCAAGCTTGCGGTAATAGCCGCTTAAGGTTAGAACCGTAACCGTGTCTGGTGGCAACGACCCCGCGAGTGGAACATTGGATCCAGCGAAAATGCCGGCGAGACGTGCGTTCAGAGTGTTTTCCCGTCTTGCCTTGTTGGTATGTGGCGCAGCTCTTCTGGCCGGGTGCGAGGACAAGCTCGGAGATTCAAGCAGCTACCGGGCCTATGCTCCGCTTCCGGAAGAAACCCTGACCCTGATGGAGGCGAAGGGAACGACCAAGAATGCGCCCTTGCTGATCCGCTCCTACAAAAAGGAAGCGGAATTGGAGGTTTGGAAGAAGAAGGCGGACGGGCACTACGTCTACCTGAAGACCTTTCCCATGTGCCGCTGGTCGGGCCAGCTCGGCCCCAAGGTGCGGGAAGGCGACCGACAGGTGCCGGAGGGTTTTTATACCATCACGCCGGGCTCGATGAACCCGAATTCGGCTTATTACCTGTCGTTCAATATCGGTTATCCGAACGCCTATGACCGCGCCTGGGGCCATACCGGCGGCTCCATCATGGTGCACGGCATCTGCTCCTCGGCCGGTTGCTTCTCGATGACCGACAAGCAGATCGAGGAAATCTATGCCCTTGCCAGGGAGTCCTTTGCGGGCGGACAGCACGCGATCCAGATGCAGTCCTATCCATTCCGCATGACGGCCGAGAACCTGGCCAAATATCGCCTGGACCCGAACATCGCGTTCTGGCGCGAACTGAAGCACGGCGCGGATTACTTCGAAGTCTCGAAGCTCGAACCGCCTATCGGAGTTTGCGACAAGCACTACGTGTTCGCGACGCCTAAAAATGCGGAGCGCTTCGACGCCCTCTCGGCGTGCCCCACGCTGAACGATCAAGACGAGGTGGGCGCGGCCGTCGCCGACAAGGAAGCGCGCGACAATACCGAAATCGCCGGGCTCGTGGCCAAGGGCGTAAAGCCTGTGCGGATCGTCTACCAGGACGGCGGCCAGAACCAGGCATTCGCGAACCGAGTCGCCGAGGTCAGCCGTCCTGATGCGCTCGTCGCCGGACCCACCGAAATCGCGCTCGACGACGGCCTGAAGAACAAACCCGTGCCGGTGCAGCTTGCCGCCGCCAAAGCGGCCGCGACCAGGGCCGCCGCGGCCAAAGCCGCGCAAACCACGACGGTCGTCGCCGTCGCGAAGCCTGGTTCGGGAGACGTGACCGGTACGGCACCGGGTGCTTTCACCGCAGCACCCTCTGCCTATGCCAAGGAAGAACCCAAGAGCGCCACGCGGGCGTTCTTCGACAAGGTGCTGAGCTTCGGCGAGGCGAGCCCGACGCCGGAAGCCGCTCCGGCCGTAGAAACGCCGCAGCCCGCAGCCCCGCCCGCCGCAGCCGCGAAGCCAGCGTCGGTTCCCCTGCCCCCGCAGCGTCAGGCCGTGACGGGCACACCGAGTCCGCAGGCATTGCTCGCACCGTCCCCCGGCGCTTTCCCGAAGGCGATGACCGGCGGCATGGCGGCCCTCGACCCAGGCTTCGTGGCTTACGCTCCGCTCAAGGACTGAGGCACTAGCGTCCCGGTTACCGTCAGGCCGGCAATCGGGGGTCCGGTCCGTCTGGCCGAGCCGCCCGTGCGCTCGCGTCCTGGTTCGCGCGTGAAGTTTCGGGCCGCACCGGCGACGTGCCGCGCACGAAGCTCATGCCCCAGAGCGCCGTGTACGTATCGACCCAGCGCCCGCGCAAGACCCCGTCGAGGACGGCGCAAAACATGGCGCCATGCAGCAGCCCGAGGACCAGCATCAGCCAGCCAGGCGAGCCGGCGAGCCCGGCACCGAGCAGCATTGCCACATCGGCAAGCGCGATGGCGGCCCACCCGCCCCGCTTATGCACGTGCTCGAAGAGGCGACGGCGCAGCGTCATGTCATAATGATCGCCACGCCATGTTTCCGGCCGCTCGCGATCGGCACGACGGTCGGTCGGGCCGCCGCGGGTACCTCTGCTCCATGCGGAGAGCACCTGTATCCAGCCGATCGCCATGACGGCCAGGCCGAGCCGCCCGTGAACCGTGCCGAAGCGCCCGCCCGTGTCGAGCAGCACCAGCAGCACTCCGCCTGTCGACAGAACTATGCCGGAATATTGCAGCGCACGGTGCCAGTGCCACCAGACAAGATTGTCCACGACACGCGGGAAATTCTGGCCGGGCGTAACCTTGAAATAGCGCGCGATCACGCCGCCCGCCGGGATCAGCACGCTCCACGACGCGATCATCAGCCCGGCATGGACCGCCATGGCGGGCGTGATCCGGCCGTCCTGCTGCAGGCCATGCCATGCGGTCACGCCGGCCAGGGCGGCGACGACGGGCAAAGGCCACAACGAAAAAGCGCGAGCCATCGGCCATGTGCTCCCGGGCGATTCTCAGCCGTGCCGCCCGGCAAACGTGGCTGCCCCGGCCCCTGATGCGTCGGATTGCATCTGGACCGCAGTAGGGCTCAACCCACATCCGAATACAATCGCGATCGACGGTCCTCTTGGGCGCCGCCGTGGCGGCGCGGTTACAATCTTTTTTCGGCTCGGTTATTAGGTCTGCCATGAGCGCGCCCGATTCCCGCCTGACCAGCCTGCCATCTGTCGACACAGTGCTGCGCTCACCCGACGGGGCACGGCTCTGCGGTTTTTGGGGCCGCAGCGAGACCACTTCCGCGGTGCGGGCGAGCTTGGCGGATCTGCGTCGCACGCTCCTGGCCGGACGGGATGTGCCGGTCGACCCCGGTTCCGTGGCCGCCGCCGCCGAACGCGCCCTGGAGGCCCGGGCCGTTTCGCCCCTTCGCCCGGTATTCAACCTGACCGGCACGGTGCTTCACACCAATCTCGGCCGAGCGCTCCTCGCCGAGGCGGCGGTCGAGGCCGCCGTGGCGGCGATGCGGCACGCGATGACCCTCGAATACGACCTCGAAACCGGCAAGCGGGGCGAGCGCGACGACCACCTGCGAGCCCTGCTCCGCGACCTGACCGGCGCCGAGGACTCAACTTTGGTCAACAACAACGCGGCGGCGGTTCTCCTGGTCCTCAATACGTTGGCCGGGGGCCGCGAAGCCATCGTGTCGCGCGGCGAACTGATCGAGATCGGCGGCGCCTTCCGCATGCCGGACATCATGGCTCGCGCCGGCGTGACCTTGCGCGAAGTCGGCACAACCAACCGGACGCACGCCAAGGATTACCTCGAGGCACTCGGCCCCGCGACCGGGCTGATCCTGAAGGTGCATACGTCGAACTACCGCATCGAGGGGTTCACTGAGGCGGTCCGAGCGCGCGAGTTGGCCGGCATCGCGCGGAACGCCGGCGTGCCGCTGTGCCACGATCTCGGATCAGGCACCCTCGTGGATCTATCGGCCTATGGTCTCGAGAAGGAGCCGACGGTGCGCGACGCGCTCGCGGACGGCGCCGATCTTGTGACCTTCTCGGGCGACAAGCTTCTGGGCGGCCCGCAGGCCGGTTTCATCATGGGCCGGCGCGATCTCATCGCGATGCTGAACCGCAATCCCGTGAAGCGAGCGCTGCGGGTCGACAAGGTGCGACTCGCGGCCTTGGCGGCGACCCTGAAGCTCTATCGCGATCCGGACCGGCTGGCCGAACGGCTGCCGACGATGCGGCTGCTCGCCCGACCTTCGGCGGAGATCCAGGCTGCCGCGCAACGCCTGCTCGAACCTCTGCGGCGCGCCGTCGGGGCGGAATTCGCGGTCGAGATCGTGGCCTGCCGCAGCCAGATCGGCTCGGGCGCTCTGCCGCTCGAAACCATTCCGAGCGCCGGACTCGCCTTGCGGGCGAAGAGCGGTGGGGGCGAGACTCTCAACGACCTCGCCGCTGCGTTCCGCCGCCTGCCGACGCCTTTGGTCGGCCGCATCACCGACGGCGCGCTCCTGTTCGACCTGCGCTGCCTCGAAGAGGAGGAGAGCTTTACCGCCAATCTGGGCTCACTGTCTTTGAAAAGGGCCGATGGGACCGCTTGATCACCCGGCCGGTCGCACCGGCAGACATGCGCCGAGCGTGGGTCACCCACCGTGATCGTCGGTACCGCCGGCCACGTGGACCACGGCAAGACGGCGCTCGTCCGCGCCTTGACGGGCATCGACACGGACCGGCTGCCGGACGAAAAGGCGCGCGGCATCACCATCGAGCTCGGCTTCGCTTACCTGCCTGGCGCAACCGGAAAGGTCATCGGCTTCGTCGACGTGCCCGGTCACGAGCGCTTCGTAGGAACCATGGTGGCGGGGGCGGCCGGTATCGATTTTCTCATGCTGGTGGTCGCCGTCGACGATGGGGTGATGCCGCAAACCCGCGAGCATCTGGCCATCGCCGACCTCCTCGGATTGCGCCGCGGGCTTGTGGTGATGACCAAGACGGATATCGCTTCGCCGGAGCGGCGCGCCGCCGTCGAGGCGGAGATCCGGGCCGCGCTGGTCGGCACCGCGATGGCGCAAGCGCCGATCATCGCGGCATCGACCGTGTCCGGTGAGGGCCTCGATGCGGTGCGCAAGGCCCTCGCGGAAGCGAGCGCCGACGAGACCGCGTTCAGGTGCGACGGCCGGTTCCGGCTCGCGGTCGACCGCTGCTTCAGCCTGCCGGGTGCCGGCACCATAGTCACCGGCACGGTGCTGTCGGGTTCGATCGCGATCGGCGATCGCGTGGCCGTCGCGCCGCGCGGCCTCGCCGCACGCGTCCGCTCGATCCATGCCCAAAGCCGCCGCGCCGAGATCGGGCATGCCGGGCAACGCTGCGCGCTGAACCTGGCCGGCATCGATCGGAACGACGTTTCACGCGGCGATGTCGTGCTCGATCCCTCCCTGCTGGCGACCACCGACCGGATCGACGTGCTGCTCCGGGTCCTGCCGTCAGAGCCGAAGCCGGTCGGCACCTGGATGCCGGTCCGTTTCCACCACGGCGCTGCCGAATTGGCGGCCCGGCTCGTGCCGCTGGCCGCCGACGCGATCGCCCCCGGGACGGAGGCCTTCGCACAACTCGTGCTGGAATGGCCGGTTGCGGCCGCCGCAGGCGATCGCTTCGTCCTGCGCGACACCTCGGCGCGCCGCACGATCGGCGGCGGGATGCTGCTCGACCTGCGTGCGCCCGCACGCAAACGCCGCACGCCCGAGCGGATCGCGCAGCTCGGCGCCATGGTCGAACGCCAGCCGGAGCGGGCCATCCGGCGCCTGCTCGACATTCCGCCCTTCTTCGTCGACATGACGGGCTTTTGCCGGGATCGGGCGCTCGACGCGGCGGCGGCCGAGGCCTTGGCATCCTGTCTCGATCTCGCGGTTTTGCGGGTTGGGGACGCCGTGACGGTGCTGTCGCCGACCCGCTGGGCCACCTTCGGTCAGAGGCTCGCGGCTGAACTCGCGGCATTCCACGCCGAGAACCCGGACCTGCAAGGCATGGCGGTCGAGCGGCTCCGGCTGGTCCTGGACCTGCGTCTGCCCCGTCCGGTTTTCGACGCGGCAATGGCGAGCCTGCACCAGAGGAGCCAGGTCACGGTCGAGGGCTCCTGGGCGCGGTTGCCCGAGCACGTCGCTCGCCTGACCGAGGCTAACAAAGCCTTATGGGCGCAGGTCGAACCGATACTTTCGGCCTCCGCCGAACGGTTCCGCCCGCCACGGGTTCGCGACATCGCCAGGCTGACCGGTGCGCCCGAACCGGACGTTCGGCGTCTTTTCAGGATGATGGGACGCTTGGGACGGGTGGACGAAGTGGCGCACGACCATTTCTTCCTGCGCGGAGCGGTGTGCGAGATGGCCGCGATCGTTCGCGCCCTTTCGGCCGCCGGACCCAAAGGCGAGTTCACCGCGGCGCAGTTCCGCGACAAGGTCGAGAGCGGCCGCAAGGTGGCCATCCAGGCCCTCGAATTCTTCGACCGGCACGGCGTGACCATGCGGCGCGCCGACCTGCGCCGGGCCAATCCGCATCGGGCTGATTTGTTTGCTGCGGCTGCCCAGGACGGCGGCTCCGGCGGGAGTACGCCGGCAACCTGGAACGCAGGCGATCCGCCATGATATGTGTGCCGAAGGCGTCCTTCGACTTACGGCGGCACGCCGGCGCGGCCCGCTGTTTTGCTCCGGAATGCTCGGTCACGACGCGCGCCAGCGAATGGTTTCGCCCACTTCGGGCGCGATGAACTGTTCGGCGGGTATATCGCGCGCCTCCTTGGCGGCATCGAGCGCCACCAGCGGCGCGTCGATGCCCTCGTCGGTCAGCTGAAACGTGCCCCAATGGATGGCCAAGCTGAGCTTCGCGGCGAGATCCCGATGCGACAGGACGGCATCGTCCGGGTTCATGTGCTGCGCACCCATGAACCAGCGCGGCTCATAGGCTCCGATCGGCAGCAGCGCCACATCGGGCCGCAACCGGCGACCGATGTCGCGGAAATGCGGGCCGTAGCCGGTATCGCCCGCGAAATAGAGCGTGCCGGCCGCGGTCTTTAAGACATGTCCGCCCCACAGCATACGTCGGCGGTCGGCGAGCGTCCGGCTCGACCAGTGCTGCGCCGGCACATAGGTCACCGCGACCCCGGGCCGGGGATGGCAAGCCTCCCACCAGTCGAGCTCGACCGCGCCGGCCAAGCCCCGTCGCGCCAGATAAGCACCGTTGCCCAACCCCGTGACCACCTGCGGTGCCCAGCGGTCGCGCAGACCTCGCAGGCTTGGCAGATCCATGTGGTCGTAGTGGTTGTGACTCAACAGAATGAGATGAACAGGCGGCAATTGCTCCAACGCCACGCCAGGGTCGCGGACCCGCTTCGGCCCGGCAAATGCGACCGGGCTCGCCCGGTCCGAGAAGATCGGATCGGTCAGGATGTTGCAGCCCGCGATCTGGATCAGCACCGTGGCCTGGCCGATGAGGGTCAGCAACATTTCGCCGGGCGCGGCGTCCGACCGCAGAGGCGGACGAGGTGTGTGGGGCAGGCGCTCCGGCCAAGGCGCCGGACGCCGCGACCGCCGCCAACGCCACAAGTCGCCGAGGCTCCTGTCGGTCTCGACGCCGGGATTGAAGAAGCGGCTTCCGTCGAAATGGTCGGATGCTGGCCACCTCGCGGCGCTCGTGCCCCGGTTGGCCTCGAATGGAGCGGCGGGTGCTGCATTCGCATCGGCGAGCGTGTCGCGCGGGGAATTGCTCGCCATTGACTGGACGTTTCGACGGAGCCGACGCATGCACCCTTGCCTTTCTTCGCGCCTCGGTGTCGGCCGGCCCGGCCGCGTCAGCCGGCTTCGGCTGATCCATCCCCGACTTGGCCGCACCCGGTTTCACTTGGCGCATCCCGCTTGCTATCATCGGTACCGGGACGCGAGAATGCCGGGAGCCGACGATGACCGATACACGAACGAGGCAACACGACGGCCCGACGGCCTCGTCCTTCACCGTCGCTCAAGATTTTGAAACGCTTGTCCGCGATGGAATCGTCGGTCTCAAGGCAGCGTTCTCGCGCGATTGGGCGGAAGCGATGCGGGAAGACATGATGAACGCATTCTGGGACGCCATACAGCGCCCTGGCGGCGCGGTTGGGCGAGGTCCGCGGCGCTGGTATGTCGAGATCCACCCGCAGCAGTTCCATGGTTTCGTCGAGCTCGCGACCCATCCCTGGGTCACGGCCATGTGCGAGGCGACATTGGGACCGAGATACGAGATCGTCGAGATCGGTTTCGACACGCCGTTCCAGGGCGCCAAGAACCAGCCCTGGCATCGCGACTTCCCTTCGCCGCCGGAAACCTATGAACAACGGCGCATCACGTCGCTGGCGTTCAATCTCACCGGCGTCGACGTCACCAAGGATATGGGCCCCTTCGAGATCGCGCCCGGAACGCAATGGGACGACGGGCGCGGCTGGAGCCACGAGATGTTTCCGCCGAAGGACCTCTGGCCGAGATTCGCGGAACGGGGACTGCGCAAATACCCGCAAATGGGCGATATATCCTGTCGCTCCGCGTTGACCGTTCATCGGGGCACCGCGCACCCCTCCCCGATTTCGCGGCCGGTCCTGGTTCTCGGCGTCGATGCCCCCGGAGCGGGCCATTCCGCGTTGCACGATCCGATGGTGACCCAGGACTACCACGACGCCCTCCCTCCGTCGGTGCGCGAGCATCTGGTCTGTCGCGTCGTCGACAAACTCGTGCCTGTGACGCAGAAGCACGACATCGAGGGCCTGGTGATGGGAACGGAATGAAGCGTCCGGGCACGCTGTATGTGTCTCCCCGCCGTGCTTGTCGCCAACGCGCCCAGGCCGCCGGGGCGTTCGGGTCCTTGAACATTTGCAACACGGAATCGGGGCCGCCCGACGCGGACTCGTGCCGCGGAAAGAAACCTCAGCATCACGACTCTGCGTGGCGCGGCTTCGGGCGCGGAGCCGCGTTCAAAAAATGAGGTGCTTGTCCGCATGAAGCCCGTCGCCATACTTCCTCCGAACAGCTTTGCGTCCGAGACGACCCCGGTCGTGAAGCCGACCGGCTTCCGCGAGTACGACGCGCGCTGGCTGTTTCCCGAGGAGTTGAACCTCCTCGGCGCGCAGGCGCTCGGGCTCGGCCTGGGCACGATGCTGCGCGAGGATGGCATCCATGCCGTCGTGACCGGACATGATTTTCGGAGCTATTCGTCTTCGATCAAGCATGCGCTGGCGCTGGGGCTCGTGGGGGCCGGCATGCGCGTCCATGACGTCGGGCTTGCCTTGTCGCCTATGGCCTATTTCGCCCAGTTCGCGCTCGACGTGCCGGCCGTGGCGATGGTGACGGCCTCGCACAACGACAACGGCTGGACGGGCGTCAAGATGGGAGCGCAGCGTCCCGTGACCTTCGGGCCCGAGGAAATGGCCCGGCTCAGGGATATCGTTCTGGAGGACCGCGGGCGCGCGGCCGACGGCGGGGCTTACCTACCTATCGAGAACTTTTCGGCGCGCTACCTCGCCGACCTCACCGACCGGCCGAAGATCGGGCGCAAGCTCAAGGTCGTGGCTGCCTGCGGCAACGGCACGGCGGGCGCTTTCGCGCCGCAACTGCTCGAAGCGCTCGGCTGCGAGGTGGTGCCGCTCGACGCCGATGCCGACTTCACCTTTCCTCATTACAACCCGAACCCCGAAGACCTCCACATGCTGGAAGCGATGGCCGACAAGGTGCGCGAAGTTGGTGCCGATGTCGGGCTCGGGTTCGACGGCGACGGCGACCGCTGCGGCGTGGTCGACAACGCCGGTCATGAGATCTTCGCCGATAAGGTGGGGGTCATGCTGGCACGCGACCTCGCTGCCCTTCACCAAGGCGCAACCTTCGTGGTCGACG
>JBBPYT010000280.1:0-2327 GCA_038199665.1 Hyphomicrobiales bacterium | reverse complement strand
TTTGCTCTCAGTTGATGCTGGAGCAGATAGGGCGCGAGGACTACTTCGTTGCGGGGCGCCGCGCTCGTCGAGCGCCACCTGAGCGTAAGGAAGTTAGAGGTGGTTCGGGAAATCTGAACAGGTGCGATGAGTAGAGTTTCTGCCTGACGGCGGCCAGGATGGTCGCGGATTGGGAGAGACGATGAGCAGACGACCGCGCCGGAACCATTCCCCGGCATTTAAGGCGAAGGTGGCGCTGGCTGCCGTGAGGGGTGAGAAGACGCTGGCCGAACTTGCCCAGCAGTTCGACGTGCATCCCAACCAGATCACGACCTGGAATTTGGCGACGAAAATTTCATCGCAACCCTCCGGAACAGGCTGCAACTTTTTGCTGCCGATCTGGTCGTGCCGACTTGTAACCCATTGAAATCGTTGGCGCTCCCTAGGGGACTCGAACCCCTGTTTTCGCCGTGAGAGGGGGGTAACTGCCTTCTCCGTGCACATCGGCGGACATGCCCGGCCATCTCGCCTATTGATTAAGCTTTGTTTCTGTCCTTGCGCGTCCGCGCATGTCCGCGTACATCTTTTCCGTACATTTTCCGTACGCTTGGGTACGTGGCCATGGCTCGCGCGGTCAAAAATACCAAAACCGACTCTCGCTCAGCTCGTGTCAAACTGCCAGAGCGGCGCGAGCCCTACTGGACAGCAATTTCGGCAGGCTGCGGTCTTGGCTACCGGCGTGGCGCTAAGGGCGGAACATGGTTGGTTCGCTTTCGAGACGAGAACGGCAAGCAACACCACGGTGCGATCGGCGCCGCCGACGATGCCCGTGACCCCGACGGTCTAACCGTCCTCTCTTTCGCCCAAGCGCAGGAAAAAGCCCGGGCGTACTTTGACCTTAAGGCACGCGAGCTGGCAGGCCACGCCGCCTTAGACGCGGGACCTTACACGGTCAGTATCGCTCTCGCCGACTACTTCGCCGAGCGCGAGCGCAGGGGCTCCAAGGGGCTCCGCGCAGATCGCTATGCGGCGGACGCTCGCATTGTCCCGGCACTGGGCAGTGTAGAGATCGGCAATCTCACGACAAAGGCCATCCGGGCATGGCTTCTTGAGGTCGAGAAGGCCCCCAAGCTGCTGCGAACGCGCAAGGGATCCAAGGACCGGAGGACGGTGGCGGTTGACGACAGTGATCCCGACGCGCTGCGGGCTCGGAAGGCAACAGCCAACAGGCTTCTTACGGTGCTTAAGGCCGCACTCAATTTCGCCTATCACGAAGGAAGAGTTAACTTCGATGAACCCTGGCGCAAAGTGAAGCCCTACCGCGAGGTCGACGCGCCAGTGATCCATTTCCTCAGCGCGGCCGAGTGCGTGCGGCTCGTGAATGCGTGCCAGGGGTCGTTTCGGGATCTGGTCCGAGGCGCGCTCGTAACCGGCTGCCGTTATGGCGAGCTTACCCGCATGCACGTCGGCGATTTCAATGCCGAGGCGGGCGTGGCGACTGTACGCCTATCGAAATCAGGCAAGGCGCGCCACGTTGCGCTCAACGACGAAGGCCGGCAGGTCTTCTCGGCACTCACGATCGGCCGGAAGGGACGTGACCTGGTTTTCACCCGCTACGACGGAAAGCCGTGGGCCGCCTCCCACCAGCAGCGCCCGCTCGCCGAGGCCGCGATGGCGGCCAAGCTCGACCCGGCACCGACCTTCCATGTCCTCCGCCACACCTACGCCAGCGCACTCGCTATGAAGGGCGTCAGCATGCGAGTTATCGCCGACCAACTCGGGCATGCCGACACGCGCGTCACCGAACGCCATTACGCCCGGCTGGCGCCATCTTATGTGGCCGACGTGGTGCGGGCCGCCCTGCCCGGCTTTGGCATCGCGGGCGCAGCAGAAGCAACGTGCTGGCGATCCAGCGTCAGACCCTCTGATCCGAGATTCCGCGCGAATGACCCATCTTGAATCGTGCCGAGCACTTGCTTCGGTCCGACGCCACGACCGGAGCTGGCCGACAGCTGCTTGTCCACTTTGGATGCCTTTTAGGCGCAAGCGGACCTTCCGTGGACAGCAATAGATTCCTGACCACGCCGTTCAGGCACGCATCTTACTCAGTCGTCATCAGGACACATGAAATCCGTTCCCGCAGCCCGCTTACTCGGGGCGCCTTGCAAGCAAAGATTTCTGCGCAGAAAGAGGAGGGATCGTGTCTGCTGGCATGGTGTCGCTGATCTAGTGGATTGAGGCTGACATAAGAGTCCTTTGGGGATTCCCGTAGCTTCGGAGGCGTGCGAGTCTCTTGAATGCGCACCGGGATCACTGTTCAACTTAATCGGACCGATCACCACCGCCTG
>JBBPYT010000279.1:0-5945 GCA_038199665.1 Hyphomicrobiales bacterium | reverse complement strand
GGGCTCTGCGACCCCTCGGTGGCACGCCGCCGTTCACGACGGCGCGCGATCTCGTACGTTGCGTGGGCGCGGATTGCGCGGTGGCGGTGGACGGCAACGCCTACTCGGTGCCCTGGCGTCTGATCGGCGAGAGGGTCCGGGTCACGGTCGGCAGCGACATCATCCGCGTTCACTATGGCGGGCGAGAGGTGGCCGTGCATGCCGAACTGAAGGGCCGCTACGGCCGGGTTGTGGACGACGCGCACCTCGCCGGCTTGGTCGGCACAGCAGCCCGGCCGGCGCATATCGTCCTGCCTACGCCGCCGCCCACCTCGGCGCTGTTGCGGTCCTTGGCCGAATACGAGGCTGCTGCTGGGGGAGGCTTTTGATGGACACGCACGACCATCTCACGGCCCTGCTCGGTCGCTTGAAGCTGACCGTCTTGCGCGACCAGCTCGACAGCCTGATCGACGAAGTCGGCCGGCGGGAGTTGACCGTCCGCGAGGCATTAACACTGTTCTGCGAGCGGGAGGTCGCTCGGCGAGACCAGCGCCGCATCGATATGGCCTTCGGCCTGGCGCGTTTTCCTTTCGTCCGCGACCTCACCGGCTTCGACTTCGGCGCGCAGCCATCCCTCGACAAAGCGCAGATCCGGGAGATCGCGACAGGACGCTTCATCGCCAACGGCGAGGCGGTTCTGTTGCTGGGGCCGCCGGGTGTGGGCAAGACACACTTGGCCGTGGCGCTCGGCCGGGAAGCCATCGTGGCCGGCTACACGGTGCTGTTCACGCCGGCCACGACCTTGGCGGCGCAGCTCGCCAAGGCGCACGGCGAAGGCCAGCTCGAGGAGCGCCTGACCCACTATGCCAAGCCCAAGCTGCTGATCATCGACGAACTCGGCTACCTGCCGTTCGAACCGGATGCCGCGCACCTGTTCTTCCAGCTGGTGAGCCGCCGTTACGAACGCGGCGCTATGCTGGTGACCTCGAACCGGGCAGTTGGCGAGTGGGGCGCCGTGTTCGGCGACGCCGTGGTAGCCACGGCGATCCTCGATCGCCTGCTCCACCACAGCCACGTGATCACGATCCGGGGCGACAGCTATCGGCTCCGCGAAAAGCGTCGCAGCGGTCTTTTGCAAAAGACCGCCGCGATGCTCCAACCCACACCCACCTGAGAAGACGATCGGCATGGGGTCAGTTTCTCATGACGCGAAGGGGTCAGTTCCGAATGTCGCTGGACACGAGCCAGACGACATGCACGCCGTCGCGGGCTTCATGGATGGCCAAGTGCACCATGCCGTGAGCCGGCGCGGCGCCGTGCCAATGCTTTTCATCCGGGGGTCCACACCGTATCGCCGGCGCGGATCTCTCGGACAGGACCATCCCAGGCCTGGACGCGGCCTATGCCGGAGAGCACGTAGCGCGTCTGGCCGAGCGGATGGGTGTGCCAGGCCGTCCGCGCCGCCGGTTCGAAACTCACCCGGGTCGCCCGGACCCGAGCCGGTTCGGGCGCCTCGACGATCGGGTCCTGCCAGACCGTGCCGGTGAACCAGTCGGCCCGAGCCCGGCAAGACGGGCCTTACTCATTCCCAGCGGTCAACCGGTCTAGGTGGAGCAGCAACTCCATTATTGGAGGAGCCGGCCGATCGGATCAAACCGGCTCGAAACTGCGCGGCTATCACAGCAGGCTGGCGACATCGAAGCACGAGGCTGGGACTGACGGTATTGACCCGGATCCTGCGCGGCGCAAGATCCAACGCCAACGCCCGCCCGCCTTCGCGGTTTTTGCGCGCCTCGGGCCACCGATCAACCCCGAACGTCGAAGCGCACTGTCGTCGCGTTATTGATGACAGGCCAGTCGATTGTGACGCCAAGGCCTGCCTCCTTCGGTGCCGAAACCTTGCCGCTGGCATCGGTCCGGATCGGGGTCTCTGAACCATACTCGAAGGGGTCATAGGGCACAGGCTGTTCGAAATAGGTTGCTGTTGGCGCGGCCAGCATCATATGCAGGTTCGCGGCTTGCGTGAGCGTGTAACCCCAGCACTGAAACTCGATCGGCATATTATTGGCTGCAGCCAGCGCCGCAATGTCGCGAGCCGGAGTTATCCCGCCGCAGGTCATCACATCCACCCTCACGCGGTCCCACGCACCAGCCTTGATGCCTTGGGCGATCTGATGACGGTCAATAAGCCAGTTCCCCGCCGGAACGATATCGACGGCGTGACGGCTGCGCAGGTCGGCGTAGCCACCGAGATCGAAATCCAGGAGTGGTGCTTCGAACCAAACGAAGCCCAGCTCCGATAGGACGCGGGCAGCCCAGTGGGCCTGAGCGCGGTTGTAGCGCTGCTCGACGTCGAGCATGAGCGCGACGCGATTCCCATGGGCTGCAGCTACACGTTCGCACATGGGCAAGTCACGGGCTGGGTTGCACCAGCAGTGGAATTTGACGGCCGTGAACCCGACCTCCTGCAGGCGCCCAATCTCGTCCACATAAGCCTCTGCGGTCTCATATAGAGGAGTGGACGCGTAGGATGCGATCGACGTTCGACCGGCTCCAAGTAGTGAATGCAATGGCATTTCGGCAGCCCTAGCGGCTGCATCCCAGAGTGCCACGTCGAGCACCGCTACAGCGATCGGAGAGAACGGCACGTTCAGATTGCGCGTGCGGTGCCACAGTAGCGCTCGATCGTGGACGGAGGTGCCGAGATACATGGGCGCGATTAGCTTTGCGCTTTCGGCAACCGCGCGGTCGAAGTTAAAGCCCGTGCAGGACGAGCCCCCGGCCGCGCCCACCACCCCGTCGCGGGTAGTGACTCGCACGATCGTGTTTGACATGAACTGGCCGTGCATCTCCTCGGACCAGGCCAGACGCTCGGTATCGGGTTCGACCACCTGGATCTCAATCCGGTCGATGATAAGGTCCTTCATAGTGTCTCCAGGGTGATCAATGCGCTGAGTGCATGTGGCTTAGGAACGTGCGGGTTCGTGCGCTCGTCGGGGAACCGAAGATGAGCGCCGGCGGGCCTTCTTCGACGATCTGTCCGTGATCCATCACGACCACCCAATCGGCAGCGCGGCGAGCGAAACCCATCTCGTGAGTTACGACCACCATCGTTACGTCGTCGGCGGCCAGCTTCTGCATCACGGCGAGCACCTCACCGACCGTTTCCGGGTCGAGGGCCGACGTTGGCTCGTCAAACAGAAGGATATCGGGGTGCATGGCGAGTGCGCGGGCAATAGCCACGCGCTGCTGCTGGCCGCCCGAGAGGGCGCTCGGATAGGACTGGGCGTTGCCCGCAAGGCCGACGCGGTCGAGCAACACTCCAGCCTCGGCCTCGGCCTGTACTCGCTTCGTCCGCTTCACCGTCAGTGGTCCCGACATGATGTTCTGCAAGGCCGTCATGTGCGGAAAAAGCTCGAAGCTTTGAAACACCATGCCGATCCGCTGGCGGATACTGGCCGGCCGCGCGGCGCGTGTGATGTCTTGGCCCTCGAAAAGGATGGCGCCGCTGCTGAATGGCTCCAGAAGGTTTGCACAACGCAACAGCGTCGACTTCCCGGACCCGGACGGGCCGATAATGCATACGACCTCGCCGCGGTAGACCTGCAAGGACACCCCTGCAAGAGCGGTGAAACCGCCGTAATGCTTCTCGACCTCGCGAAACCAGAGAAGCGGCAAGGCGGTCGCATGAGCGCGATCTATCGTCATTCCGTTACCTTGAAACGCCGGTGTAAATGGTCAACGAGCTTCGCTTGCGGATACCCCATTGCCCAGTAAAGGACCGCCATGGCAGTCAGGAATTCGAAAACCCGGAACGTTTGGGAGCGTAGCTGAAGCGAGGCATAGGACAGGTCTCCAACCGCGATGACCGAGACCAGTGACGTGTCCTTGAACAGCGATATCCAGGTCGAGGCGAGAGCCGGTAAGACGCGGCGAAGCGCTTGGGGGAAAACGACGGTTCGGAAGACTTGGAACGGCGACATGCCCAAGGCCATTCCGGCGTTGTGCTGGCCGGTCCGGATCGAGCGAAGTCCGGCCCGAAAGGTCTCGGAGTTATACGCGCCAATGTTAAAAATAAGCCCGAACAGCGCAGTCGTGATGGCGTCGAGCCTCAAGCCCAAAGCCACCGGCATGACATAGAATGCCCAGTAGATCTGTAGGATCAGCGGCGTCGAGCGAAACATCTCCACGTAGGCGGTCGTAAGCAGGCGAATGACACGCCAGCGCGACTCCCGCAGGACGGCAATTCCCAGGCCGAGCGGCAAAGCTGCGGCCATTGTGGTCACGGCCAGCGAGATCGTGATCCCCGCACCTTCCAACAGGGCGCCGCGATTTTCCCAAACGACGGACCAGTCGAGGTTCACGACGCGCCTCGATGAGCGAGGCGAACAAACCGGCTATCGACAAAGCGGGCGATCGGGAAGCACAGGAGAAAATAAACAAGCATGGCGAAGGTGTAGACTTCGAAAGGCCGATAAGTCTGTCCCGCGATGATCTGGCTTTGGCGCATCAGTTCGGGCACGGCGATCGCCGCAGCGATCGCTGTATCTTTAATGGTGATCGTGGTGAGGGAGCCGAGGGCGGGAAGCATGCGGATTAGTGCCTGTGGCAACACAACAACCCGAATTGCCTGTAGACGGGTCATGCCCAACGCGAATGCCGCGCGGGTTTGTCCCGGCCTGACGGAAAGGAGGCCGGCACGGACAGCCTCCGCGAAATAGGCTGCAATATGCAGGCCCAAGCCCGTCGCCGCCGCTGTGAACGGTTTGATCGATGTGCCGAAGGCGATCGGAAAGGCGAAGAAGATCCAGATCAGGATGGCGAGCACGGGAACGGCCCGCATCGTATCGACATAGAAGCCGATGCAAACGTCGGCTACTCGACCCCCGTAGGTCCGTAGTAGGCCGGCGATCAGTCCCACAATGATTCCGATGATCATCGAAGTGGCCGTGAGGGCGAGCGTTACTCCAAGCGCTGTGGTGAGAAAGCGCCAGTTCGCAAGAATGGGGGCAAGCGACATCGAGGGTCAGAACGCTTCGGCGCAAGTGAACTCCTCGAGGCGCGCAACACGCGCCTCGATCGTTTGTGCAGCTATTGCGCCTTCATCAGCTTGATTTCTTCTGCCTGAAGCTTGGGCTTCAAGCTATCGCGAACGGAAAGCAAATAGGCCAGGAAGACGGGATGGTTTTTCTCGATTGCCATCCCGACGGCGCCGGCCATTTCATTGCTTTGAAGACAGCTGTCCCCCTCGGGCCATGCTTTCAATCCTGGCACCGCGTGCTCCAGCTTCGGCCATGCGACGTTATCAATTGGAGCCACGTCGGCGCGACCCGACATGATCTCTTCCACCGGGGCGTTCGCTCCCGAGCCAGCTACGGCGCGCTTGGCACTTTTTTTGAACCGCACCGGTATCCAGGGCTCGGGCGCTGAGCCAGTGAAATAGGCCACGGTAATTTCGGGCCTGTCGAGGTCATCCACGGACTTGACGTTCTTCAGTTTCGGGTTGTCTGCACGCCCGAAAAGGCAAAGGCTCGATTGAGAATAGTTGATGAAATCTACGACCTTTTCCCGCGTCGGAGTGTCGGTAAGGGGCGCGATCGAAATATCCGCCTGACCGGTGGCCAAAATGGGCACCTTGGTTTCATGGCTGACTGGCACGACCTCGACCTTCACGCCAAGTCCCTTGGCGATCTCGTTCACGAGGATCCAGGCTGGGCCGGAGTAGGGCTCCCCGACGCCGGAGGTGTTCTCGGGCAACCAGGGGAATTCTCCGATAGCCGCAGCTTTGATAGCGCCCGCAGCTCGGATGCGGTCAACAATCGAATCCTTCCCGGGCGCTGGTGGCGCCACCTGCGCCTGAGCCGACAGGGCGCTTAGACCTGTGGCGAAAGCCAGGGTAAACGCCGCGGAAGCAATTCGATTGCGCAAACGAAGCAGCATTTTTCCCTCCAACCGTGCGATCCAAT
>JBBPYT010000278.1:0-6706 GCA_038199665.1 Hyphomicrobiales bacterium | reverse complement strand
TTTTCCCAGCCCGGTTCTGCCGCCGAGGAGCAGGCCGCGCGTGAGGCTGGCATCGCCTATCTGCACATCCCGGTCGGAGGCGGTCCCTTGACCGAGGCCGAAATCCGACAATTTCAAAGCGCGATCGAGGATTCGGAAGCTCCGGTGTTGGCGCATTGCGGGAGCGGCACGCGTTCGCTGAACCTTTGGACCATCGGCGAAGTGCTCGACGGGCGCATGAAGGCGGAGGATCTGCGGCCCTTCGGCCAGCATCTCGGTTTCGACCTGCGGGGAGCCGAGGCATGGCTCGCGCAGCACCGGCCGCAGTAGCGCCCGAAAGAGGGTCGCGTGCCCGCTCCCCGTTCTGCCAGAGCGACCTCTCCAAAACTTCACGTGTCAGCCTGTCGCCTTTCTGGTTTGATGGCTACAGATTAGAACATGATCCGACGCTCGGGCGCGGCGCGCCCGCGGAGGCCTTTGTCCCATGCCGCATTTCTTAGCCGACCTGAAAGATATCTGGCGGCTCGCCTATCCGTATTTTCTGCGCAGGACGCCGGGGGAAATCCGCATGTGGTTCATCGGGCCCGTGAAGGCACCCGAGAACTGGATCGGCCTCGGCCTGTTGGCCTCCGTCGTCGCCCTCGAAGTGGTGTTCTCCTACCTGGCGAAGCAATTCAACAGCTGGAACAACAACTTCTACAACTCGATCCAGGAGAAGGATTTCACCAGCTTCATCTACTACATGAAGGTTTTTACCGTCCTGGCCTTCTTCCATATCCTGGTGTCGGTCTACAAGGCCTACCTGAACCAGGTCCTGCAGATCCGCTGGCGCAAATCGATGACGGATCACTTCGTGGGTCGTTGGCTGGCGCCGGCGCAGCACTACCGCATGCGCATGCTGACCGGTCCGGCCGACAATCCCGACCAGCGCATCGCCGAAGACGTGCACGAATTCGTCGGTACCACGATGGTGCTTGGCATCGGCTTCTTCGGCAACTTGATGCGCCTCGTGATCTTCCTTCTGGTGTTGTGGGAACTGTCCTTCACCTTCCCGATGACGAGTTTCGGGTTTTCCTTCAACATCCCAGGCTATCTGATCTGGATCTCCATAGTCTACGCGGCGGCCGGAACTTTGTTGACCCACCTGATCGGTCGACCGCTGGTCAATCTGAAATACCACCAGGAGCGCTACGAGGCGAACTTCCGCTTCGCCATGGCGCGCATCCGCGAGCACAGCGAGCAGATCGCGCTGCTCGGCGGCGAGGAGGCCGAGCGCGCCGCCTTGGGCGAGCGCTATTCCTCGATCCTGGCCAACGTCTATGCGGTGATCCAGCGGCAGAAGAGGCTCGGTTTCTTCACCAGCTTCTTCGGCCAGTTTTCGGTGATTTTCCCGTTCCTGCTGTTGGCGCCGGCCTATTTCTTCGGCAAGGCCACGCTTGGCGTGCTGATGCAGACCTATTCCACCTTCAATAGCGTGCAGGATGGGCTGACCTGGTTTGTCGACTCCTACACCAACCTTGCCGCATACCGGGCAGTCGTGCAGCGCCTGACCGGGTTCGAAACCGTGATGAGCCAGACCAATGCCACCGCGGCCGAGAAGCCGCACATCGAAACCGTTGCGAGCGAGGGCGAAGCCTTCGCGGCCGAGGGTCTCGTGGTCAGTCTGCCGTCTCGTCAGCCGATCACGGCGGCACCGCATTTCGTGCTCGCGCCCGGCGACCGGGTGCTGCTTTCCGGCCGTTCGGGCTCCGGCAAAACGACGTTGATGCGCGCCTTTTCGGGGATTTGGCCGTTCGGCGAGGGGCGGATCGAAATCCCGGAAGGCACGCGCGTGCTGGTGCTGCCGCAGCGCACCTATATGCCGCAGGGGACCTTGCGCCAGGCTCTCGTCTATCCTCGCACGGTGGAGGCTTACCCGGACCAGGAAGTTCGCGCCGCGCTTTCGGCCGTGGGCTTGGGTCGCCTCGATTCGGAGATCGACAAGGCCGACAATTGGCCCCAGCGCCTTTCCGGGGGCGAGCAGCAGCGGCTCGGCATTGCTCGCGCGCTGCTGGCCAAGCCAGAGTGGCTGTTTCTCGACGAGGCCACAGCCGCGCTCGATGAAGCGGGCGAGGCCGCGCTCTACCGGACGCTCATCGAGCACCTGCCCGACAGCACGATCCTGTCGATCGCTCACCGCTCCACGCTGGATGCCTTCCACAGCCGCCGCGTCGAGATGAGGAACGGCCCGAACGACGTGTTCCAGACAGCCGATGTCGTGGCGCGGGCGGCCGAATAGGCCGCCCCGGAGCCTCGGTCACGCGACCTTGAAGATGCCGAAACCTTCAACGTCCCTGACCGGCTCGAAACCCGACCAGCGCGCCGCATCGTGCAGGACGATGATGCGCCCAACATCGCCGCCGACATCCTGGTTCAGCCGGTCGATCGACTTCAGTTGATCCCAGACGCTGCCGATGCCGGCGCCGAGCGGGATGTAGCGGCCGTCGCACTGGTGTCCGGTGACGTTGCGGCTCGAATAGATGCAGTCGCCCGCGACCGCGTAGCGGCCCTTCTTCGTGTCGAGCGACACGAATTGCTGGCCCATCGTGTGGCCGGGCGCGAGCCGCACGTGCAAGCCCGGCAGAAGATGATCGCGGTCGCCCTCCACCAGCGTGAGGCGGTGCTCGATGCTGGCTGCGAGCGCGGTCATCAGATCGTCCGGGTTCAGCACCGCGGTAAGGAAACTGAAACGCGGCGGCAGCGCCATGGCTTCGACCCAGGACAGCATCTCGGCCTTCTGCAGGTAAAGCTGCGCCTTGGGGAATTTGTCGATGGAACCCATGTGGTCGAAATGGGCGTGCGACAGGACGATGTCGGTCACCTCGTCCGGCGCAACTCCGAGTTCCGCGAGCATCCTCAGCGGCGAGATCCAGTGCGGGATGCCGAATTTCCGGGCCATCTCGACGCCGCGCTTCTCCATCATGAACCCGGTATCGACCAGCACCGTGCGGCCCGGCTGGCGGGCGAGAACGAAACTGAACGGCGTGTCGATTGGCGGCTCGTCGAAAGTACCCCAAACGAGGCTTGCCATGGCCTGGCGATGGGCGCGCGCGTATTCGACGACGTGCACGTCCCACACGGCGGGTTCGGAAGATTGGGGCATGGGGGGACGAACTCCTGGCAGAGGGCTTGCGGCGGTCAGGCCTGAGCGAAGCGGCGCGACAGGCTCGACAGCCCGACCGCGACGATCAGGATCGCGCCCTGGAAGACGTATTGGTAGAAGGTTGGTGCGCCGAAAATCGCCAGGCCGTTGAAGCCGATCGCGATGATCAGCGCCCCGAACAGGGTCCCGAGCACGTGGAATTCGCCGTCACGCAACGTCGCGGAGCCGAGGAAAACGGCCGCGAAGGCCGTCAATAGATAACTGTCCGCCGCGCTCGTGGTACCGCTGCCAAGGGCTGAAGCGAGCAGAATGCCGGTTAGCGCCGCGCAGCCGCCGGCGATCATGAACGCGATGATTTTGGTCCGGTCGACCGCGATGCCGCTGAGCCGCGCCGCGACCCGGTTGCCGCCGACCGCTTGTACGCTTTGGCCAAAGGCGGTTCGCTCGACCAGCACCCAGAGCCCAGCGATCACCACCGCCATGATCAGCACGTTGTGCGGTATGCCGAAAATCCGGCCGAGCGCGATGTCGAGGAACGAGTCCGGCACCCCGAACGCAATGGGAGCGCCGCTCGAATAGGCGAAATTGAGCCCCACCACGACCGTGCCTGTGCCCAGCGTCGCGATGACGGAATTGACCCCGATCTTGGTGACGATGAGCCCGTTGATAAGGCCGTGCAGCATACCGACTGCGATCACGACCAGAATGGCCAGCGGTACCGGCAGGTGATCGTCGACGATGAGCCCGACCACCAGCACGCCCGCGAAACTCGCCAGGAAGCCGACACTCAGGTCGAGCTCGCCCACGATCACGGTGACAGTGAGGCCGCCTGCGATGATCATGCCGAGCGAGGCCTGGTTGAGCACGTTCAGGAGATTGCCGAAACTCGGGAAGGCGGCCGGCGCCATGGCGGAGAAAACCGCGATCATCACCGCCAGCCCGAAGATGGTGCCGTATTTGGCCAAAAGCGTGAGGGCGAGGCGGAGCCCGTCGCGCGACGGGCGCGGAGCGGCCGAGGGGGCCGGGCGTCGGATCGTGGTCGCCATCAGGCGATGGCCTTTTCTTCAGCATGCTTGTAGCTGGCCCGTATGATCGCGTCGCGCGTCAAGGCGACGCCGGCCAGGCTTTCGACGATGCGTCCCTCCGCCATCACCAGCACACGATCGCAGAGCCCGGGCAGTTCTTCCGGTTCGGAGGAGACGACGATCACGGACAGGCCCTGGGCGGCCAGGCTGCGGATCATGCGGTGGATCTCGCCGCGCGCCCCGATGTCGACGCCGCGGGACGGCTCGTCGAGGATGAGGACTCTCAAATTCCGGTCGATCCACCGGCCGATCACCACCTTCTGCTGGTTGCCGCCGCTGAGCTGCTGTACGGGGGTATCGACGGAAGGGGTCTTCACCTGCATCCGGGCCGCGACATCCTTGGCCCATCGGGTGCGGCGACCTATGTCGAGCGTCGGCAGAGGCGAGCGTGCGAAGCGGGCGTTTGAAGGAAGCGCCATGTTGTAGGTGACGCTGCGGCTCAGAATCAGCCCTTCCGAGCGCCGCTCTTCCGGCACAAGCCCGACTCCGGCCCGAACCGCATCGCGTGGCGACTTGGGTGCGAAGGTCCGCTCACCCAGCGTCATGGTCCCGGCATGCGGCCTGTCGGCACCGTAGACGAGACGCAGCAATTCGCTGCGGCCCGCGCCGACGAGCCCCGCGAAGCCGAGCACTTCGCCGCGATGCAGCGTGAAGTCGACGCCACGGACCATCGGCCATCGGGTGAGCCCGGTAGCCTGGAGAACGGGCTTGCCGGCGATGGGCGAGATGACCGGCGGTGCTTCCGATCCCGCGGCCGCCCCCACGATGCTCTCGATCAGTCGCACCCGGGACAGATCTCCCCGGGAAATTTCGGCGACGAGGCTGCCATCGCGGAACGCGGTGACGCGGTCGCACAACTCGAGGATTTCGTCGAGGCGATGCGAGACATAGAGGGTCGCGATGCCGTCGCGCTGGAGTTTGCGGACGATGCGGAACAGGTTTTCGGCTTCCGGCGCCGACAAAGAGGCGGTCGGCTCGTCCATCACGATGAGGCGCGCGCGCCCCAGCAGGGCACGGCAGATCGAAACCAGCCAGCGCCGGGCCGTCGACAGCGCCGCCACCTTGGTATCGAGCGGAAAATCGATGCCGACCGTAGCGGCGACGGGCTCGACCTCGGCACGGATGCGCGCCCAGTCGATCAGACCGAACCGCGCCGGCTTCTTGGCGCCGAGCACGATGTTCTCCAGGGCGGTCAACTGCGTGACCAGGTTGAGTTCCTGATGGATGAAACTCAGCCCGAGTTCGGTCGCCCGATGGGGGCTGCCGATGGTGATCGCTTCGCCGTCGAGCCGGATGGTTCCGGCGTCTGGCGCCTCGACGCCGGCCAGGATGCGGATCAGCGTCGACTTGCCGGCCCCGTTGGCGCCGACGAGCCCGTGCACTTCACCGCCGCGGACCGCAAGCTCGACGCCGCGCAACGCCCGAACGCCGCCGAAGTGTTTCTCGATCCCGATGACCTGGAGGAAGTCGGCGGGCGCAGTACCACCTGTCACGTTCGTCTCGCTCGCGAGAAAAGATTCAGCGCGTGGCTTCCGGATGCTTGGCGATGAATTCGTCGATATTGGCCTTGGTGATCACCACGGCCGGGATCTCCACGGCCTTGGGTTGCCAAGATGCGCCGGCCTTGGTGGCTTCGGCCAGGGTGCCGACCAGATGCTCGCCTTCCGTGAAACTGTCCTGCCAGGCCGTCGCCGTCATGGTGCCGCTCTTGATCGCGGCGAGCGCTTGCGCGTTGCCGTTCTCGCCATAAACCTTGACGTCGGTCCTGCCCTGCTGCCGTAGCGCCGAAATGGCGCCAATCGCCGGATCGTCCCAACAGCCCCAAACAGCAAGATTTCCGCTGCCGGCCGGATGGGCAGCCAGCCAGGCCGTGGCATATTGGGCGCCGTCCTGGAAGAAGCCGGGGATGCGCACCTCGTTCTTGGTAACCTTGAGGTCGGGTGAGCTCGCGACGACCTTGTCGAACACTTCCTCCCGTTCACGGCACACCTGCCCCGTGTGATAGGTCAGGGCCAGCACGGCACCCTTGCCGCCCAGATCCTTGACGATCATTTCTGAGATCGGCTGCGCCAGCGGGCCGCCGCTGCCGTTGGTGGCGACGATGCCGCCACCCATGCCGCCGCCCCAAGTCGCTACGGGTACGTGCGCGTCGCGGGCCGCAGCCAGGCCGGCACCGAGCGACGTCGCCGGGAACACCAGGTCGATGACACCTTTGGCGCCGCGCTGAATGAGGTTCTGAATCGCGGCATTGGCCTGATCGGCGCTGCCGGCGGCATCGATGACGGACACGTCCCAGCCAAGCGCTTTGGCGGCCTTGGTCGCACCCTGGATGAAACGCTGGTTGTTCGCTTCGTTGGCCGAAATGGACACAAGGCCGAGCAGGACCTTGTCCTCGGCCAAAGCCGAAGCCGTCATTCCGGCCAGGAGCATTCCGGCGGTGGCGAATGTGCGCAAGCGTCTCAGCATCAGCGTCTTCCTCTCCGAATTGCGGCGGTTGCCT
>JBBPYT010000277.1:0-2698 GCA_038199665.1 Hyphomicrobiales bacterium | reverse complement strand
GTGCTGTCCCTCTCGCTCGGCGACGCGGCCCTGTTCCGGTGGGGCGGCACGGAACGCAAGGCGCCCACCCGCTCGATCAAGCTGCGGTCGGGCGATGCCGTGGTGCTGGGCGGGCCGGCCCGGCTGCTGTTCCATGGCATCGACCGCGTGTTCGCAGGGTCGTCGACCCTGCTGCCCGAAGGCGGACGCGTCAATCTCACTCTGCGCCGCGTGACGCGGCCGGACCCTGGCACGCCCGCGCGTTTTGGCCGCCTTATGGGACGGCTGTTTCGGAGGGTATCGGACACCCCGACCGGGACGTGCGATAATGCCCGTCCACGACCGACAAGGGTTATTCGACAAGGGCGTTGACGGCGTGAGGAAGGAGAGCGTCGCGATCTGCCTGGCAGCCCACGTGGTGCTCGCGTCCTGCTTACGGGTCTCGTCTCCAGTGCAAGCGGGCGATCTCCCGATCCTTGCTGCGGCGGCCTCCCCGGCGTCGCCGGGGTTCCCGGCCGTTCGGCTGACGGCCGGCCTGCCGGTATTGGTATTCCTGGGAACAGATCCGCTACGGATTTTACAGTCGCGCCCCGCGCGCCGGCAATCCGACTTCGGCGCTCGACTGGACCGGCATGAGCGCCCAGAGCGGCGAGGCCGTCGTCCGCCTTGAGCACAGTCCGACGGGCCTGTTCGTCAAGGCTCTGGGCGGTTTTGGAGCCATTGGCCGAGGCGGCCGCCTTCTGGACAGGGATTTTACCACCGGACAGGTATCGTTCTCGGCCACCAGTAGCAGGGTGGACGGCGCAGGGCTCGATTACGGGATAGTCGATCTCGGCGCCGAATTCGTGCCGATGCCCGGGCTGCTTCCCGACTTCAGAATCAGCCCTTTCCTGGGCTATCACCGATGGGACGACAATCCCGGATCGTATGGAGTGTTCTGCGAGTCCAGCGATCTGCCCCGATCGGACTGCAAGCTTTCGTCGACAGGCGTCCTCTATACCAGCGACGTCAAGGCGCTCAGCTACGCTACACGGTGGGACACGCTGCGCATCGGGGTCGGCGCGTCCTATCCGATCGTCATGCGCCTGACCGTGCGCGGCGAGGTAGCCTGGGTGCCGTACGCGCACTTTTCGGTCAGCGACAGCCACTACCTGCGCCAGGATGCCGACCCTCCCCTTGGCTTCGGGCCTGTGCCGAACGTCTTCATCCGGGGCACCGGGCAGGGCATCGCGGCCGAAGCCTTTCTCGACTACGCGCTGACATCGTCCTTCGTGTTGGGGATCGGCGGCAGATATTGGGGGCTGTCGGCTCATGACGGCACGGTGCACAATCGGCTCTCGACCACGCGAAACCCGGTGACCCTTTACGATCAGGAGCGTTACGGCCTGCTGGCCGAGGCCAAATACGCATTTTAGGCTCGCGTAGACTCATCTTTGCAACGGCGATCCTATTTAGTGGACCGTTGGGGCGCGTCGCTGCAAGCACTTAGGACCCGGATCGCCCGTGGCTGGGTGGACCCGAGGCCGTTCATTCGTCCTGCTCCAGCGATTGGCGTGCCTCAGCCAGGCGGGCGGTCTGCTCCGGCGACGAATTCACGGGCTTGAGATCGAGATCGCCCAACGCCTCGATGATGGCCGCCACGACGATCAGGCGCGTGAACCATTTCTGGTCGGCCGGCACAACGAACCAAGGCGCATCCTCGGTTGCGGTGGCGGCGATCGCATCCTCGTAGGCCTCCATGTAATCGTCCCAAAAGCCGCGTTCCCTGATGTCGTCGGGGCTGAACTTCCAGTGCTTTTCCGGCTCGTCGAGCCGTGCCAGGAACCGCCTCTTCTGCTCATCGCGGCCGACGTTGAGAAAGAACTTCAGCACCCGCGTCCCCTGGCGGGCCAGGTGGCGCTCGAAACAGGCAATGTCCTCGAGCCGATGATCCCAAAATTTCTTGCCGTCCGCCAGGCTCGGCGGCAGGTGCTGCGTTTTCAGGATTTCCGGATGGACACGCGTGACCAGCACTTCCTCGTAGTGAGAGCGGTTGAAGATGCCGATCATGCCTCGGGCCGGCAGCGCGCGATTGATGCGCCAGAGAAAATCATGCGCCAAATCTTCGTAACTTGGCGCCTTGAACGAGGTAACGGACACGCCCTGCGGGTTGACGCCCGTCATGACGTGCTTGATCGTCGAATCCTTGCCGGCCGCATCCATGGCCTGGAAGACGATCAGCAGCGACCAAGTCGAATTGGCGTAGAGCAACTCCTGCATCATCGCCAAACGTTCCACTCCCTGTCGCAGCAGGGGGGTCGCCTGGAGCTTGTCCACGAGGTCCGGCATGGGATCGTCGGTAGCGTAATGCTTCAGCTTGAACCCATGGCCGGAGGCGACGCGGAAGCGCTCGAGAAGCTTGCGAGTCTGCTTGGTGCTGAGCTGCGGGCCGTTGCCGGTGATCTTTACGCCTGACATGCAGGGCTCAACTCCGGAACTTGGGTGTTGGATGCGGGCCGACAGGAAGAAAAGTCGGCTTCTACCCCTTCGATCGGGAGCCCGTTTCGCAGCACCGCTGATTGCGGTTGGATAGGGGCGCGCTGCCCATGTTAGTCTTGGCGTGCGCTGACGTTCCGATACGACTCGCCGCGTTATTGCCTTCTTTACGGTGATCGGAGTTTCTATCAAGCAAAGGCGAATACGTTAAGCTCTGCAAGGGAGACTTCGTCTTCTTTTGACG
>JBBPYT010000276.1:0-2176 GCA_038199665.1 Hyphomicrobiales bacterium | reverse complement strand
CGCATGTGCGGCAGAACCCGCATGTGCGGCAGAACCCGCATGTGCGGCAGAACCCGCATGTGCGGCAGAACCCGCATGTGCGGCAGAACGGGGAAGTCACGGTGAAGCAGCCCGAGGCAGACCCCGCAGCTGGGTCGAACGGCCCGGCAGCGACGCTGCAGGACAGTCAGGAACTGCTGGACCTCGCGCAGGAAGCGGGACACCTCGGTCTTTTCGAATGGCAGGTCCAGACCGGGACCCTTCGTCTCTCGCAAAAGTCGCTCTACGGGATCACCGAATTCGACGGCCGCTATGAAACATGGCTGAAGTGCATCTTTCGCGAGGATGTTCGTCGGGTGGTCGACCTCATGGACAACGCCTTCGCGGAGCAGGTTCGCCGGTCTCAAGCTGAGTTTCGGATCACGAGGCCGATCGATGGCGCGCTGCGGTGGATCGAGGCGCGAAGCGTGATCTTCTATGACGCCGACGGCCGCGCCGTCCGAGTCGTCGGAGTCAATGTGGACGTGACGGAACAAAAGCGCGCCGTCGCGCGGTTGCGGGCCTTCACCGAGACTTTGGAAGAACGGGTGAAGGAGCGCACGCGGGAGCTGGAAGCGGAAAACGAAGCGCGGCAGAAAGCCGAAGAGGCCTTGCGCCAGGCGCAGAAAATGGAGGCGATCGGTCAACTCACCGGCGGCGTTGCGCACGACTTCAACAACCTCCTGACGATCATTCAGGGCGGCCTCGATATGATCGGGCGCCAAATTCCAGCCCTGGATGCCGCTCCGGCGGTGTCGCGGATCGTGCGCGGCAAGGATATGGCGGTCGAAGGCGCACGCCGCGCCGCCAAACTGACCAGCCGGCTGCTTGCCTTTGCGCGCCAGCAGCCGTTGGACCCGAAGACGATCGATGCCAACAAGCTCGTTTCCGGAGTCTGCGAGCTTTTGCGACGTTCACTCGGTGAAGCCGTATCCTTGGAGACGGTACTCGCAGGTGGCCTCTGGCGCGCGCATGTCGATGCCAATCAGCTTGAGAATGCGCTCGTCAATCTGGCGGTGAATGCCCGCGACGCCATGCCGAACGGCGGCAAGCTGACGATCGAGACGGCCAATTGCCACCTCGACGAAGCGTACGTCAGCGGGCTGACGGAGCCGGTCGCCGTCGGTCAATACGTCATGATCGCCGTTGCGGACAGTGGCTGCGGGATGGACCGGACCGCGCTAGAACGGGCATTCGAGCCCTTCTTCACAACCAAAGGCATCGGTAAAGGAACGGGCCTCGGACTCAGTCAGGTCTATGGTTTCGTACGCCAATCGGCCGGACACGTCCGGATTTACAGCGAACTCGGCGAAGGGACAACGATCAAAATCTACCTGCCCCGCCACCTCGGCGACGAGGAGCATGTCGAAGAACCCAACCGATCGAGCGCGGCGAGCGATGCCATCGGAGCCGAAACCGTTCTCGTTGTCGAAGACGACGACGCGCTTCGTATGTACGCCGTCGAAGTCCTGAACGATCTCGGCTACAGCGTGCTCGCCGCCCCGAACGCCGCTGCCGCTCTCGATATCCTCGACCGGGGGCACGAGGTGGATCTTCTGTTTTCCGACGTTGTGATGCCGGGCGGCACCAATGGCCGCCAGCTCGCCGACGAAGCCCTGCGTCGCCAACCGGGGCTCAAGGTTCTGTTCACCACGGGCTACACGCGCAACGCCATCGTGCATCAGGGCCGGCTGGATCCAGGCGTGGAGATGATCGGCAAGCCCTATACGTTCGAGGAGTTGGGAGCGAGGATTCGCGCCCTCCTCGATCGGCGATAGATGCCGCCCGATCAGGTTGGCGCTGCCGGGTCTAACCGCTGCATTCTAGTTTATTGCCCTTGTTCATCGTCGGCCGTCGCAAATGGGCGGGCCGCCGGTCAAGCTCGCAAGCCGGGCCGTGAGCATCGCGCTTCGCTGAGAATCCGAGCCAGGGGGACTGACCGCCTCGTCGATGAAGCCGATGATCATGGGTCGGCCCTAGCCCGGCTTGACGATCACCGTGGAGGCCGGGTGCTGCAGGTGGGATGACCCGGCCTGTCGGTGGGTGTGTCTGGACGCTAGCGGAACCTTCGGATTGGGAGGACGGCATGGGCTTTGGGACCTTAGAGTCTGTCCGAAGTCATCGTGTGGTTTGACAGAGCCTTCGCAACATAAGGCGT
>JBBPYT010000275.1:0-10862 GCA_038199665.1 Hyphomicrobiales bacterium | reverse complement strand
CTGACGCTACCAACTTGGGCCCCCTTGCGAACTGAGGCTTTTTGACTCAGTAAGACTAGGAGCACCAATTTATTGTTCGCAACCTGACTTTCGGTATCGACAATCGGCTGCGCGCCAAGGCATCGGGGACTCCGATGGGGACCCAGCAGCGTAACAGGACAATGTCCGCGAGGCATCCCCGCGATGCCGGCAGGCACGATTGGCGGGCGGGTTACTTCTGCCCCTCGGCCGTGTTCTGGAGAACGGCTGCGGTCTTGGCGTCGATACCGACCTCGTGCGTGACATTTCCCACTTTGATGTCGAAGGAATAGCGCAGGCCGGAGCCGCCTTTTCGGTGTTCGAGTTCCTGGTCGAGGATTTTGCCCGGTTGGGCCTTCATCGCCGCGGCGATGGCCTGCGCCATGGTGATCGTGGCTTCTCCCGAAAGATTGCTGCCTTCGAGGGCGAAGGACGCTGTCGCGCTGCCGAGAAAGAGCGCCGCTGCACAAAGGCCTGGAACAAGGATCGAAACTTTTGTCATGACTGCGTCCTAAAATAGAGTCTGATTACCATCCGGTAATATCAAGCAAAGTCTAGAGCCAGACAATGAGATGCAGATTAGGTTTTTGTTACAAATATTTCAGGATCGCGCTTGCTGCTGATGGCGGTGTACTAGCGATCGAGATCTATTGGTCCTCTTGATCTGCACGGCTTCAAAGGCCGCCGCCACTTCGAGAGGAGCAAAGACCGATCACGCCCAAGCTGACCAGGGGAGCCCCCGGGCCAGCTGTCTTGTGGCGCGTCGAATGAATGAGCCATGGCGGACCGGGCTGACGGTCTTGCCGATCGGTCATAACGCGCCTACGCCCTCGGCGCATGACAACGTCGCCCCGCGCCTTCGTGATCGGCCATCCGATCAGCCATTCCCGCTCACCACTGATCCACGGCTTCTGGCTTGAAGAACTCGGCCTTGCCGGATCCTACGAGAAAGTCGATGTCGCGCCCGAAGCCCTGCCGGCCTTTATCCGCGGTATGGATCAGGCGGCTTTCGTCGGCGGCAACATCACGGTGCCGCACAAGACCGCCGCCATGGCGCTCGTCGACGAGATCGACGCGGCGGGTAGGGCCGTCGGCGCCGTCAATACGCTTTGGCGCCGTGACGGGCGGCTGTTGGCCGCCAACACGGATGTGCTCGGGTTTCTTGGCAGCCTCGATGCCGATGCGCCAGGATGGGACCGCGATCCGGGCAGGGCGGTGGTGCTCGGGGCCGGCGGTGCCGCGCGGGGTGTCGTCTATGCCCTCATCGGACGCGGGTTTGCGGTCGACATCGTCAACCGCTCGCTCGACAAGGGGCAGGGGCTCGCCGCGACGTTCGGTTCGGGTCTGCGCGCTCACGCCATGGGGGACCTCGACCGGCTTCTCGGGGACACCGATCTTCTCGTCAACACGACATCGCTCGGCATGGCCGGCATGCCCCGGCTTGCGATCGACATCGCGCCGCTGAAACCCGGCGCGCTGGTTTGCGACATCGTCTACGTGCCGCTCGAGACCGATCTGCTCCACGCGGCGCGGCAGGCGGGCCATCCCACGGTCGGCGGCCTCGGCATGCTGCTGCATCAAGCCGTCCCGGGCTTTGCTATGTGGTTCGGGGTGGAACCCAAGGTCACGCCCGAACTGCGGGCCGTGATCGAGGCGGACATCCGCGCCAAGCTGGGGTGATCAGCCGAGGCGCGGCGCCCCCCGCGTAGGCTAATGCTGGTCCTGCAGCGGCGGCGGACGCCACTTCGCAAGCCGGCTCTCGACCTGGGTCATGAGGGATTCGGCGCCGAGCACCACCACCACGATGATCACGATGGCGGCGTACATCTCGGCCGTATCATGGACGCCGCGCGCCGTCTGGATAATGAAGCCGATGCCATAGCGGGCGCCGATGAACTCGCCCACGATGGCACCGACGATGGCGAAGCTCAGGCTGATATGAAGGCTGGCGAAGATCCAGCTCATGGCCGACGGTATGATGACCTTGGTGGTCACCGCCCAGGGCTTGGCGCCGAGGATCTGCGCATTGGTGATCATGGCGCGGTCGGCTTCCCGCACGCCCTGGAAGGCATTGGAGAAGACGACGAAGAAGACCATGACGAAGGACAGCGCGACCTTGGACCAGAGGCCGAACCCGAAAAGCAGGATGAAGATGGGCGCCAGCACCACGCGAGGCACGGCGTTCAGCACCTTGATGTAGACCGCGAAAACATCGGAGGCCATCCGGTTGCGCCCGAGCGCCACGCCGAACAGGACACCGAAGACGGACCCCGTGAAAAAGCCGATCAACGATTCCTCGATCGTGATCCAGAGATGATACCAAAGGCTCGCCTCGTCGGTGCCCTCCGTCACAAGTTCGTAGAGCCGGACCGCGATGGCGGAAGGATAGGAATAGAAGAAAGCATCGATCAGCCCCGTGCGCGCCGCAGCCTCCCAGGCGCCGAGCATCGCGAACAGGATCGCGAAGCGCCAGAACATGACCTTGCGCTTGCGCGCCCCGGTCGCTCTGCGCCCGGCCGCCTCGATTTCCGCGTCCGACGTGCCAGGCGGATAGACGATCGCGCCGCCTTTGAGAGTGACATCGGTCATGCTCGCTCCTCGCTCAGGCAGCTTGTGCGGCGCCGTCGACGGCTTGGACCTCCTGCTTCAGGTCGGTCCAGATCCGGCGAGACAATTCGATGAAGTGGGGCTCGTAGCGAATCTCGGCGATCACCCGCGGCCGGGGAATGTCGATGGCATGCGCGGATTTCACGGTCGCCGGGCGGGCCGTCAGGACGTAGACCGTGTCGGCCAGGCCGATGGCCTCCTCGAGGTCATGCGTTACGAAAACAACCGACGCCTTCGAGGCCGACCACAACCGAAGCAGTTCTTCGTGCATCAGGGCGCGAGTCTGCACGTCAAGTGCCGAAAAGGGCTCGTCCATCAAGAGGATTTCGGGCTCGTTGATGAGAGTCTGGGCCAGGGCGACGCGCTTTCGCATGCCGCCGGAAAGCTGATGCGGATAGTGGCTTTCGAAGCCCGCCAGGCCGACACGCTCGATCCAGTCGCGGGCTGCCGCATAGGCCTCGGGTTTGGGTCTGCCGCGAAACAGCGGACCGGCCACCACATTGTCCACGACGCTGCGCCAAGGGAATAAGGCATCGGCCTGGAACACGAAGCCGATGCGCGGGTCGATGCCATCGACCGGCTTGCCCATGACGCGGACCTGGCCGCTCGAAGGCCGGCCCAGCCCGGTGATCAGGTTGAGCGTCGTCGACTTGCCGCAGCCTGTGGGGCCGACGAGGGCCGCGAATTCGCCCCGGCCCACGGTGAAGTTGAAGTCGTGCAGCGTCGTGAAGCTCTTCCCATCCGGGCTCAGGAAGCGTCGGCTGACGTTAGTGAACTCGATGGCTGGGCCTTCGTCGGCGTCGGACATCGGCGACTCCTGCCGCGGGTGGCGCGGGCGCATGAGCGATATGGACCCGGATCATTCGGTCCGGCAGAGCCGACGATCGACGAGAGCCATCGGTCGCTGCATGCCTCCCGTGAGATGAGGGAGGCTTTCGGGCTATTTGGCGTTCTTGACGAACTCCGTCGTGTAGGTCTTCGACAGGTCGATGGTCTTGCCCTTCAGGCTCTTGGAGAAACCCGACAGCACCGCGAGAACGGTTTCCGGACCCCCGGCCGGCATGAGGCCGTCCGCCGTGAACATGCCTTTTTCGCTTTCGAGCGCCTTCACGTAGCCCTCGCGATCCCCGACGAGATATTCCTTGGGCATTTGATCGGTGATCTCGCCCGCCGAATGCGTATTGATGTAGCGCAGCGTCTTGACCAGCGCGTTCACCAGCTTCTGCGTCTCTTCCTTGTGCTTCTCGACGAAGGACGTGTCCATGTAGAGCGAAGTGGCCGGATAGGGGCCGCCCAAGGCAGCTTTGGTGCTCTCGGCATTGCGGAGATCGACCAGAACCTTGGCTTCACCCGTTTTCAGCAGGCGCGACACCGTCGGCTCGGTGGTCATGCCCCCCTGGATCTCGTCGCGCTGGATAGCGGCGATGAAGGTATCGCCCGCGCCAACCGGGACGGACGTGAACTCCCCGAGCTTAACGCCATGCTTGACCGCAAGATATTGGGTGAGGAAGTTCGTCGAGGAGCCGAGCCCCGTGACGCCGAGCTTCACGCCCTTGAAGTCGGCCGGGGACTTGATCTCGGGATGTTTGGTCGAAACGAGCTCGACTTCGCCCGGAGAGCCGAGAATCTGGACGACCGATTCGATGACCTTGCCTTTCGACTGCAAGTCCACACAGTGATCGTAGAAGCCGCCTACTCCCTGTACGGCTCCGGCCAGCAGTTCATCCTCGGCGTCGACGCCCGAAGGCTCTGTCAAAAGCTCGACGTTTAGGCCCTCGTCCTTGAAGTAGCCCAGGCGCTGGGTGAGCATGAACGGCAGGTAGATCTGCTTTTCGAGGCCACCCACCATGATGGTGATCTTGTCGGCCGCGGCACCGGCGGTGGCCAGGGGCAGGGCGGTGCCCATCAGAAGAGTGGCGGCCAGGATGGCGCGCGATAGTGACCCTAGCTTCATCATCGATGACCTCCGCACTTTCCCCCTCCTGCGCCCGTTCGTGAACCGGATGTCCTTGCGACACGCGGGGATGGAGCTTAACTCCCCACCAGCTTCGGTAGGCCGAGTCCTACTCGTCGGACTGACTCGCTATAACAAAGGTGTGATCGCTCGGCGTCCAGATGATGCCGAGGTCGAGCGCGTCGCCCTGATGGTACTCGACCTTGCCGGCCAGGTAGACATCGCCACGCTGCTCCGAGGCCCGCAGGTATTCGGCGGCGTCGGCGCTGATGGCCTTGACCACTGCTTCGGTCTTGGCTCGATCCCAGTGGAACGCTGAGATCAGGGCCGCCTGTTCGAAGGCGTCGAAGTCGGCCAGCACCTTCTCCTTGGCGGGGGCGTTGATTCGGAGCTCGAAGCGCAGGAACTGGTCGCCGCGGCACTTCAATGTGCCATCGAGATCGGCGTTGGTCGAGAGGATATGGATGTCGATTCCCGAAAGTGCCTCGCCGAAGCCGCGGCTGATGGTGAGCGGTCGCTCGAAGGATACTCGAAACGCACTCGCGGCCGCCGGAAAATCCTTCATGAAGGAATCGCAGCCGGTCGGCGGCGTCTTTACGGTCGCGCAAAAGGCTGGCCCTGTGCTCAAGCACAATGCCAGGCCGACGAGCGCCACCGCTTTCATGCGAACCCTCCGTGACCGGACAAAGCCTCGACCACCTCCCGCTGTAGCAGTCGATGCTTAACCATCCATCTTCAGGGCGGCGATGAAAGCTTGCTGCGGAATTTCCACCTTGCCGAACTGACGCATCTTCTTCTTGCCGGCCTTCTGTTTCTCCAGCAGCTTGCGTTTGCGGGTCACGTCGCCGCCATAGCATTTGGCGGTGACGTCCTTGCGCAGCGCACGGATGGTTTCGCGGGCGATGATCTTGCCCCCGATCGCCGCCTGCACCGGGATCTGGAACATGTGCTGCGGGATGAGGTCCTTCAGCTTTTCGACCATCGCCCGTCCACGCATTTCGGCCCGGTCGCGATGCACCAGCATGGACAGGGCATCGACCGGCTCGGCATTGACCAGCACCGACATCTTCACGAGATCGCCCACCCGATAGTCGGCGAGGTGATAATCGAACGAGGCATATCCCTTCGAAATGGACTTCAGCCGATCGTAGAAGTCGAACACCACCTCGTTGAGGGGCAGGTCGTAGGTCAACATGGCGCGCTTGCCCACATAATTGAGGTCGATCTGGATGCCGCGCCGGTCCTGGCACAATTTCAAGATGCTGCCGAGGTATTCGTCCGGGGTCAGGATGGTGGCCTTGATCCAGGGCTCGCGGATCTCCTCGACTTTCATGATGTCCGGCATGTCGGCCGGATTATGCAGCTCGATGCTGGTGCCGTCCCGCAAGGCGATCTGGTAGATCACCGAAGGGGCTGTGGCGATGAGGTCGAGGTTGAACTCGCGCTCGAGCCGCTCCTGGATAATCTCGAGGTGGAGCAGGCCGAGAAAGCCGCAGCGGAAGCCGAAACCAAGGGCGGCCGAACTCTCCATCTCGAAGGAAAAACTTGCGTCGTTGAGGCGCAGGCGGCCCATGGCAGCGCGGAGATCGTCGAATTCGGCGGCATCGACCGGGAACAGACCGCAGAACACGACCGGCTGGGCCGGCTTGAACCCCGGCAGCGCCTCGGCCGTGGGCTTGCGATCATCGGTAATCGTATCGCCGACGCGGGTATCGGCAACTTCCTTGATCTGGGCCGTGATGAAGCCGACCTCGCCGGGCCCGAGCGTCTCCACATTGGTCATCTTCGGCTTGAACACGCCGATGCGATCCACTTCGTAATGGGCGCCCGTGCCCATCATCTTGATCCGCGAGCCCTTCTTGAGCGCGCCATCGATGACCCGCACCAGCACTACGACGCCCAGATAAGCATCGTACCAGCTGTCGACCAGCAAGGCTTTGAGAGGGGCCGTCTCATCGCCCTGCGGAGGCGGGAGCCTTGCCACGATGGCCTCGAGAACGCCGTCGATATTGAGCCCGGTCTTGGCCGAGATGAGCACGGCTTCGGTCGCGTCGATGCCGATCACGTCCTCGATCTGCTCGCGGACGCGTTCGGGCTCGGCAGCCGGCAAGTCGATCTTGTTCAGCACAGGCACGATCTCGTGGCCGGCGTCGAGCGCCTGATAGACGTTGGCCAGCGTCTGCGCTTCGACGCCCTGGCTGGCGTCGACGACGAGCAGCGAGCCTTCGCAAGCGGCGAGCGAGCGCGACACTTCGTAGGCGAAATCGACGTGGCCGGGCGTATCCATGAGATTGAGGACGTAGCAGCGACCGTCCTTGGCCGTATAATCGAGCCGAACCGTCTGGGCCTTGATGGTGATGCCGCGCTCACGCTCGATATCCATGGTGTCGAGCACCTGCTCGACCATGTCGCGCGCCGCAACCGTTCCCGTGGTCTGGATCAGGCGATCCGCCAGGGTCGACTTGCCATGGTCGATGTGGGCAACGATGGCGAAGTTGCGGATCCGGTCGAGCTTATGCGTCGTCATGGGCGGGAGATAGCAGGGGCGCGCCGCTTTGCCCAGGGGAGAGCGCGGCCGGTGGGAAGCCTACGTGAGGGCGAAGCGGACGCGAACCCGGTCACGCCGCGGTTGCGGCTCCTTCGCCGATGCGATACGCATAAGCTCGCCGTTTCGGTCATGCACCCGTAGCTCAGCTGGATAGAGCGCTGCCCTCCGAAGGCAGAGGCCAGGGGTTCGAATCCCTTCGGGTGCGCCAAATCTCACAGGGTCCTAGCTAGCATATAGCTAGCAGTAGGGAGAAGAACTGGGCGAGTGGCAAGAGACCGATCCCTCCACCGGCTTCCAGCTGGTCAAGAGAGCCGACGGGCGCGTGCTGCGCATCGCCGATCTGGTCGATGATGATCCGGCCAAGCGCGCCCGGGTGTCCGCCGCGCTGAAGGACTCGGCGCAGAAGAGCAACCGCGGCCATGTGGACATCATTATCGCGCTGGGCATGGCGAAGGAGGGCTTCGACTGGATTTGGTGCGAGCACGCGCTGACAGTAGGCTATCGGTCGAGCCTCACCGAGATCGTGCAAATCATCGGCCGCGCCACGCGCGACGCGCCGGGCAAGACCCGCGCGCGGTTCACCAACCTGATTGCTGAGCCGGATGCTTCCGAGGAAGCCGTCGCCGAGGCGGTTAACGACACGCTGAAGGCCATCGCGGCCAGCCTGCTCATGGAGCAGGTGCTTGCGCCGCGCTTCGAGTTCAAGCCGAAGAACCCGCAGAGCGGGCCGACGCCCGGCTTCGAGTATGGCGAAGGCGGCTATGATCCCAACAAGACCAATGTTGGCTTTAACGAGGAGACGGGGCAGTTCCAGATCGAGATTAAGGATCTTGTCGCGCCGAAGAGCGAGGAAGCGCAGCGCATATGCCAGCAGGACTTGAATGAGGTTATCGCCGCGTTCGTGCAGGACAAGACGACGATCGAACGCGGGCTTTTCGATTCCGAGCTGGTACCGGAGGAACTGACCCAGCTCCGCATGGGCAAGATCATCAAGGACAAGTTCCCCGAGCTGGACGACGAGGATCAGGAGTCGGTGCGCCAGCACGCCGTTGCCGCCTTGAACCTCACCCAGAAGGCCAAAGAGGTCGCGTTGGGCGGAGCCGAGGCCGACGGGGATAACAGCCCGAACTCCGCTTTTGTAGATGGCGTCCGCAAGTTCGCGATGGACGTGCGCGAGCTGGACATCGACCTGATCGACCGCATCAACCCCTTCGGCGAAGCCTATGCCATCCTCGCCAAGACCATGAGCGAGGAGAGCCTGAAACAGGTCGCAGCCGTGATCGGATCCAAGCGTGTCAACGTGACCATCGAGGAGGCGCGTGAGCTAGCCAAGCGGGCCTTGAAGTTCAAGCAGGAGCGCGGCCGGCTGCCTTCAATCACATCGCCAGATGCCTGGGAAAAGCGCATGGCCGAAGGCGTGGCCTTCCTTCAACGCATGAAGGCGGAGGCGGCGCGTGGCTAAGGGATTCACCGACGAGGATGACGCGCTTCTTGCCGAGCTTGGGATCGAGGCTGAGGCGAAGAGGGAGTCGAGCCGGACGCCGCGGGATGAGCGCGTCATAGCCGGCTTCGAAGAAGTTCAGCGTTTCGTCGAGCAGCATGGCCGGGCCCCGCAACATGGGGAGGACCGCGACATCTTCGAGCGGCTATATGCCGTCCGCCTGGATCGCCTGTGCGACCTTGCCGACTGCCGCGCCGTGATCGAACCCCTGGATCATCAAGGGCTTCTGGCCGTTGCGCAACCCGCTCCGGTCAGCGTCGCCGACGACCTCGACGATGATGAGCTTCTGGCGCAGCTCGGGGTGGGCGCCGAGCCGACCGACATCACCGAGCTGCGGCACGTTCGATCGGCTGCGGAGAAGCGCGTGGCCGAGGAAATAGCCAAGCGCAAGACGTGCGAGGATTTCGACCAGTTCAAGCCGCTGTTCGAGCAGATGCAGAAGGAACTCAACGCTGGCCTGCGGCAGACCCGGCGCTTTGAGCGCAAATCCGAGATCGCTCCGGGCCGGTTCTATATCCTCGGCGGCCAGAAAGCCTACGTCGTCACGATGGAGCAGCCTGCCACCAACGAGCACGGCAACATCGACGCCCGACTTCGCATGATATTCGACAACGGGACCGAGAGCAATTTGCTCATGCGTTCGCTTCAGAAGGCGCTGCAACAGGACCCGGCTGGTCGGCGGATTGTCGAGCCCTCGGCCGGACCGCTCTTCACCGATCAGAACGCGGAAGGCGACCAAGCCAGCGGTATCGTCTATGTGCTGCGGAGCAAATTCCATCATCCGGCCATCGTCGCCCACCGCGACGTGCTGCACAAGATTGCGTGACCGGCGGCGATGTCGCCCGCCGACTCGCCAATGCGAAGCTCGACCCGACCTTCCTCATGGCCGATGTCGAGGTCGTCGCGACCTACGAGCTATTCAACATCAATCGCACCCGGCTTGAGAACCTGATCCATCGGATCTTCGGCAAGGCTCGCCTCGACATCGAGATCAAGGATCGTTTCGGTCAGCCGATCGTGCCGCGCGAGTGGTTCCTCGTTCCAGTGTTCGTCATTGACGAGGCCATCGGGAAGATCAAGGACGGGCCGATCACCGGCTTCACCTACGACCCGAAGACTGCATCACTTGTCTCGAGTGCCTCAGTGAATTGCGGCTAGGACCCGTCGCCGACGAATATAGGCAGCAACTTGGATGCGGGATAGTGTTTTGCTTGGCGACGGCGGTCTTCTCCCTGGCCTCCTCGATGCGCGGCTCAAGATCGGCGATCGTCTTTTCGGTCGATGTAATCAGCGCCCTTGTACCCGTCCACTCTGGCCGAATTCATGTCTTGTCTCACTTGCGTACGTTGAGAAAGGCGCTGTAGCGTTTGATTTCCAACTGCGAGGCTAGGGCCATGGGAATGATCTTCTATCCCTTCTCATTTTTTTACGTGGCGGGATCTGGTGGAGTAGCGCTCCAACATCAAATGTCATTTTTGGCGGTCAATCCGGAACGGAGCGAATCAGCATGGTATATGTTCACAGAGAAGGTGCCCGGACGCGTACAGACCGCAGTGGACTATCAGTACTTAGAGGACGAAAAGAAGCTTGCAAAAATTCTCAAATCGATTGGAGGGCCAACCACTAACCCGAATTATTCCCATGTGGATGTATCAGTAGATAGTATAGCTGCGGACCAGGGTGTTCAAATTGGAATCGCTAAGGGTGATCCAATCCTTGTGCGACTCTCATACGAGAATAGATCGATGTCCTTCATGTTTACTTTTACTGGCACAGCAGGAAAAAGACTTGTTGGGCAAGAGGTGGTTTGGTGGCCTGTTCAAGTACGATAAGCAACCAATTTCGCCTGAGCACCACGTTTGATTGATCGGCTTGAACAATTGAACGAACGGCATATTTGCACTACCAGTCATCGGCAATAACGTTATTGTCGAGATCGAATCTTTGGTTCGCCGGCAGCTAGGATTGCCGGTGCCGGCAAATCGGTTGAACTGAGGGAGACCATGGCGGAGAACATGGATGGCTCCGGATGCGAGGGCGCCGGCAGGATCGACCTCGGTCGCAAAGGGGTGGGTGTAAATTCTCAAACACCACGAGCACAAGATTAGATTCTCTCTCTGCAAACACCTCAACCCAAAAGCAGGAAGTCGAAACAGAGAGGTGGCGAAAACCCGTTGCCCTGTCTCAAATAACCGCTGGCCAGGGGCCTACGGAGGCCGTGGACGGGCATTGAT
>JBBPYT010000274.1:0-7038 GCA_038199665.1 Hyphomicrobiales bacterium | reverse complement strand
TGCGTCCGTAGCCGCGCGACAGGAAGGCCGGCGATTGTCCGCGAGCCATCAGCTTGCGCGCGACCGCAATAGCGGTTGGGGTCTTGCCGGCGCCGCCCGCGACGAAGTTGCCGACGCAGATCACCGGGATGCCCACCCGGCGGCCCTTTCGCAGCATGCGGCGTGCCGCCACAGCGCCATAGAGGGTTGCGGCAGGCCACAGCAGTCGTGCTGCCAGCGTCCTTTCGGGCTTCCACCAGAACCGTGGTGCATGGCGGAACATCAAGCCGCCGGCGGGGTTGGCCAGGTTGCAAGAAACGGCCCGATGGCGCTCATGACCTTGGCGGTCGCGCCCCCTTGGCGCTCGACGGCCTCCGCCGCCGCCCGGGCCATGCGGCGCAGGCGTGCCGTATCGGCCAACAGGCTCGACAGCGCTTCGGCCAGAGCTTCGCCGTTGGCCACTTCCATAGCGCCTCCGGCAGCTTCCAGACTGGCATAGATCTCGCCGAAATTGCCGACCAGCGGGCCGTGCAGAACGGCATTGCCGAGCTTGGCGGCTTCGATCGGGTTCTGCCCGCCGCCGCCGGCCAGCGATTTGCCCAGGAACACGACGTCGGAGACCCGGTAAAAAAGCCCGAGTTCACCCATCGTATCGGCGACATAGATCCCGGCATCGGTGTGGAAGGCATCGCCGCGCGACCGGAGCGCTACGGGGACCCCGCGGGCGGTGCTGCTGTCCGCGATCGGCGCTCCCCGACCGGGCTGCCGCGGAACCAGAATCGTCAGCAGGTTGGGATGGTCGCGGGCGACGTCCTGATGAACCGAGAGCAGCAGACCTTCCTCTTCGGCATGGGTCGAGGCGGCGACCCATACAGGCCTGGAGCCGATGCGGGCCGACATCTCGCTCACGCTTTCGCTGTAGGCTGGCGGCGGGGCGACGTCGAACTTAAGGTTGCCGGTGATCGCCACTCGCGCCGCGCCGAGGCGGCGGAACCGGCCGCCGTCCTCTTCGGTCTGCGCCAGGCAGATATCGGCGCGCCCCAAAAGCGAGCCGATGAAACCCGGCGCCCGGCCCCAACGATGAAACGAGCGGTCCGACATGCGCGCATTGACGAGCACCAGCGGAGTGCCGCGCCGCTCGACCTCATGGACGAGGTTCGGCCAAAGCTCCGATTCGGCCAGCATGACGAGGTTCGGCTGCCAATGTTCCAGGAACCGACGCAGAAAGCGCGGGAAATCGAGCGGCACGAACTGGTGCGTGACCCCGGCCGGCAGTCGCGCCGCCATCACTCGGGCCGAGGTGACGGTTCCGGTCGTGACCAGCACGTGCAGCCCACGGTCGACGAGGGCTTCGATCAGCGGCAGCAGCGCCACGCCTTCGCCGACGCTTGCGCCATGCAACCAGGCAACCCCGCCGGCCGGCCGAGGCCGGCTCGGGCGCCCCATGCGTTCGCCCAATCGTGCGTGGTCTTCCTTGCCCGAGCGCTCGCGCCAGCGCAGAAAGGGGCCTGCCGCAGGCTCGCCGAGGACCGTTGCGGCGCGGTAGGCGGCGAAGAGCAGCGAAAACGTCACGGCTTCGCCCGGCTGGCCGCAGCGGCGGCGCGGCGGCCCGGATCTTGGCCGCCCACCATCGCATAGGCACGCGCATGAACCCTGTCGAGCCCTGCCTCGACCGCGGCGCGCGCCGCTTCGAGCGCTGTCCCGTCGGCATCGCGACCGACGCGGATCGGGTCGCCGAGCACCATGGCGCCTTGGCCGAACGGCTTGCCGAGACTGGCGTGGTCCCAAGAACGAAAATCGAAGCGACGGCTGGTCACGACGGCGAGCGGGTAGATGGGCCGGCCCGACATGCGGGCGAGAGCGATAATTCCCGGTCCGGCTCGCCGCGAAACCTTGGGAACATCGGCGGTCATCACTACGGTGCTGCCACCGGCGAGCTTGCGGGCCATTTCACGCAACGCCACGGCGCCGCCATGCTGGCGGGTCTTCATCCCGCCCGATCCGCCCGACCCGCGGATCGCTTCGACCCCGAGATGCCGCAGGATGATGGCGTTGATCTCCCCGTCCTCGTGCCGCGAAATCAGCGCCGCGACGCGGGTGCCGGGCGGCCAAGCATAATGGATCATGAAGTGCTGGCCATGCCACATGGCCACGATGGCGGGAAGTTCCGGACGGATCGTGTCGAGAAAACCCGGCGGTTCCTGGACGAACCGATTGGTGGCCCGCACGAGCTTGAGATAGCCGCTGGCAAGCGCACCCGCAGTCTCCAGAACGCCGCGGGCCCGTCCGACCGTTTTCAGCATGACGCGATCAGTTGCGATCGCCCGCGACTCCGTCGGGCAAGATCGCGGGATCGAGGTAGCGGTGCAGATGGACGATGAAATAGCGCATCGTCGCATTGTCGACGCTCGACTGCGCCCGGCCCTGCCAGGCCCGTTCAGCCGCTGCGTAGTTCGGAAATATGCCGACCACATCGAGCTTCGCGGGATCGCGGAACTCCGTACCGTCAAGATCGGTCAATTCGCCGCCGAACACCAGGTGGAGCAGCCGTGGAGTTTGAGCATCAGCCATGGTCAAGCCTCGAGCGAAGGAACGCCGACGTGTCCTCCCCATAGCCTGGAAGCGCCGGCTGAAACAGGCCCGCCTTCACGCGCCGCTCCCGAGCGTCCGCCGCCCGGCGACGATCAGCGCGGCATGGAGACCAGGCCCGGCTCCGTAGAGCGTCGGATGGCGCGGATTGCGGCGGTTATACACGCGCGGCAGGCCGTCCGCCGCCGAAAGCAAACCCCCGGCTTCGAGGAGAATGAGGTCGACACCGGCCAGGTCCCAGTCGTGCGCATTCGGCGATGAAATGGCGCAATCGATGTCGCCGGCCGCGACCGCGGCGAAGCGGCAAGCGAGCGAAGAGATCTTCGGGACGAGATCCACGGCATGGGTCTGGGCCAGCGGCTTGATGAACCCGGCCGGCGCCGATAGGCGTGCCCCGGCGAAGACGCCCCGGCGCGACACCCTGATCGGCGAACCGTTGCGGCGGGCGCCTCCGCCGCTATAGGCCTCGTACGTCATCCCCAAGGCGGGCGCGTGGACGACGCCCACCACGGGTCGTCCATCCGTCACCAGCGCGATCGAAACCGCCCATTGCGGATCGCCGCCCGCGAAGCTGCGTGTGCCGTCGATGGGATCGACAACCATCACGTGCTTGTACTCAAGACGGCGCAGATCGTCCGCCGTTTCTTCCGAGAGCCAAGCCGCGTCGGGAATGGTCGCGCCCAGCCGTTCGCGCAGATAGCGATCCACCTCGAGGTCGGCTTCGGTCACCGGCGAGCCGCCGTGTTTGTAGTCGACGCGCGCCGCCGTGGTGGCGCCGTGCCGGAAATAGCCCATGGCCATGTCGCCCGCGACCTCGGCGGCATCGACGATGTGGGTCAGAACAGCGCGTACTTCGCTCGGGGAGATGGCGGACACGGATCCGTGCGGCTTGGGGAAGAGATGCCGCGCGGACCGCGCGCCCGGGGCACCCATGGTGGCTGTACTCGCGCCAAAGCGACAGCGCAAGGCGACATTGAGGCCCAAAGCCGCGGCCGACCTGGGAAAAATCCAGCGCAATTCCTGCCGAACTGCGGAAACTTGTAACGATCGGAGCAGCGCTTCGGCACCCATAGTCCCGGAAAAGAAGCCGAAAAGCTCTTGTTCACAAGCGCTTAAGCACGCTCCTTAGCGGCTTGGAGGCCGGACCCTACCACACTTGCGGGCATCGGAGGGGCAAGCCCTTCCCGCGCCGCCGCCGAGGCGGTGCGACAGAAAACGCCGCCGCGAAGCGGCATTGCACCAACGAGAGGCGTCCCATGTCCAGCGGTACTGCACAGAATGGCCGATCCGATGCAGCTCGCCTCGCGCAGGCATGGGCGCCGATCACCACCGAAGACGCCCGGGCGGATGATCGCCGGCGCAAGGTGGTTGTTTCACGCGACCGGGTTACGATCGAGCGCAGCTTTTGCGGTATCGCCATGCGCTTGTCGGTTCCGGTCGAGGCCTATACGGGGGTTTGCGTCGCGCTCAAGGCGGGTCAGGCCGGCGGCTTTCTGTATCAGATCCGGCTCGACCACCGCGACGCCGACCTTTCGGTTCCGCTTGCCGAAGCGCCGGACGACAGCGACATCTGGGCCGACTGGCGCTCCTGGGCACGCTTCTTTGGCCTGCCGGCCCTGATCGAACGCAACGACGGGCTGGCCGTCTGGGGGCGGAACCCAGGTCTGTCGCAGCCGGTGCCGGCCAAGCGCCGCGTCAAACGGCGCCGCCCCGGCTTCCTGGCCAGGCGCTTTGCAACGCGCGGCGGCCCGTCGGTCGTGCACCGGGACGCCGAACTCATCGCCCGCGATTGAAACAATGATCAGCGCCGGCCGAACAACCGCTCTATGTCATGGAGCTTGAGCTCGACATAGGTCGGGCGGCCGTGGTTGCATTGACCGGCCCCCGGCGTGCGCTCCATGTCGCGAAGCAGCGCATTCATCTCGTGTGGAACGAGGCGTCGGCCGGCCCGTACCGAATGATGGCAGGCCATGGTGGCGAGGACGTAGTCGAGCTTGCGTTCGAGAGGCGTGGTGCCGCCGCTGTCGGACAGGACATCGACAAGGTCGCGCAGCAGCGCCGAAGCATCGGAATCGGCCAGGATGGCGGGCAGTTCCGTGACCGCGACCGCGCCGGGGCCGAAGCCTTCGACCAGGAGTCCGAGGCCCGAGAGCGTCTCCGCATGCTCGAGCAGGAGTGCGACGGCGTCGCGATCGAGTTCGACGATCACCGGAATCAGCAATAGTTGGCGGGCGATGCCGCCCTCGGCACGGAATTGCTTGAGCCGCTCGTAGACGATGCGCTCGTGGGCGGCGTGCTGGTCCACAATGACGATGCCGTCCTGCGTCTGGGCCACGATATAGGTTTCGTGCAATTGCGCGCGGGCCGCTCCGAGCGGTGCCGACACGAGATCGGCTGCATCGCCGGCTTCGGCCACCCGCGCGTCGGCCGAAGGGCCGCCGAGGTCTCCCAAGGACGCTTGCGCCGATTCGCCAAACCCCGGGGCCGGCGCCGAAGGTGATTGGCGCCAGTCCCAAGGCCGGTTCGGTGAAGGCCTCGGCGCCGAGAACCGCGATGTCGCGACGCTCCGCTGCGAAAAATTCATGTCGCGCCGGGCGAGGGAGTCTTGCACGCGCAGGCCTCCCGTGGTGGCGGCGCGGTGCAGTGCGCCGCCAAGCGCGTCGCGGATGCCGGAAACGACGGTGCCGCGCACCAGATTGGGATCGCGGAAGCGGACTTCTGCTTTTGCCGGGTGGACGTTCACATCCACCTGTTGTGGCTGGCATTGTAAAAACAACGCCACCACGGGAAAGCGTTCTCGCGGGACATGATCCATGTAGCCGGCCCAGACGGCGGCGGAAAGCAGCTTGTCGCGCACCGGCCGGCCATTGACGAAAAGATACTGTCCGTCCCGCGTAGCGCGATGGAATGTCGGAAGGCCGACGAAGCCTTGGAGATGGAAACCGGGCCGTTGCGCGTCGAGCGCGAGCGCATTGTCGATGAAATCGGAACCGATGATCTGTGCCACTCTGGAGAGGCGGCCTTCTTCGTCCTCGGCACAGGCCGGATAATCGAGTCGGGCCGAAGGCGTGCCCGAAAGCTCGAACTGCACCGCCGGATTCGCCATGGCGAGGCGGCGCAAAACATCTGCTACGGCTTGGGCTTCGGCGCGATCGCTCTTCAAGAACTTGAGCCGTGCCGGGGTCGCGGCGAAAAGGTCCCGAACCTCGACGGTGGTTCCGCTCGGACGGGCAGCCGGCATCACGGCGCCCTTGCACCCCGCATCGACGCTGATTCGGTGCCCCGTCGTCGCCGTGCCGCGTTGCCTCGTGACGATGTCGAGCCGCGCCACGGAGGCGATCGACGGCAACGCCTCACCGCGGAATCCCAAGGTCCCGATTTCCGAAAGGTCGCCGGTCGGCAGCTTCGAGGTGGCGTGGCGTTCGACCGAAAGAGCCAGATCGTCGGCGTCCATGCCGGCCCCGTCGTCAGTCACCCGGATCAGCGTGCGACCACCCGCCTCGATGCGCACTTCGATCTGCCCGGCGCCGGCATCGAGCGCGTTTTCCACGAGCTCCTTGACGGCCGAAGCCGGGCGTTCGACCACCTCGCCAGCCGCGATACGGTCGATGAGCACGGGATCGAGGCGGCGGACGGTCATGGCAGGAGTCGCGGACGAGGTTCGGGAACGCACGCACGGTCTGCTCGATGCGCGGCGCGGTCAAGCGGGACGAGATCGGCGCGAGGCGGGAGCCCTCCCGGTCGTGCCCATTGCGTCGTCCCGGAAAGTGAGTTGCGGGCCTCTGGCCAGGTGAACGGAACGGCTCCGCCCGGGCCCGTCCCCGCACCGCGAGCAGCTATCTGCGATAGGCCCGATCGTCTTGTCCCGATCCTGCTCGCATGAGGAAGCGTGCGAAAAGACTATGAAGGACGTCGGAAAGACCGGTGTTGAGTGCAGAGATGATGGAGGAAGCTCTCGGAAGTTAGTATAACGACGATTGACCAATGCAGCACGTCTTGGCTCTGACGACCTCTTGCCAGATCGTCCGATCTCGTCAAGATCGATGATCAGATTTGCGTTGCGGCGGCAAGCAATAGCCAGCCATCGTCTGAGCAGCGCTTGCAGACCGAGCGCCGCCGGTGACGGTGCTGATCGAGGTTCACGGTTACGGTGACAGGGCTCAACAAGGGGCCTGTAAAAGACCGTCACGCGCATGGTTCTCATTGATGAAGCATCTTCGCGCGAGCAGAAGCCGGGAAGGCAAATAAGGGCTGGATGGCCCGGCGATCGGGGCGGCGAGGCCAAGCATCGAGCCGTTCCGGCCAAGATGAGGTGGCGAGGTCATGCAACAGCCTGACACGCACTACGCCCGAAGCGGGGAAGTTCGCATCGCTTATCAGGTCATCGGCAGCGGGAACTTTGATCTGGTGTTCGTTCCTGGCTTCATTTCGAACCTCGACCACTACTGGGACGAGCCCATCTTCGCTGGC
>JBBPYT010000273.1:0-5114 GCA_038199665.1 Hyphomicrobiales bacterium | reverse complement strand
CCCTTCCACCCGTATTTCACGGCGAAGGACGGCTTCGCACTCACCTGCTTCCTGCTGTTCTATGCTTACTTCGTGTTCTTCGTGCCGAACTATCTCGGCCATGCGGACAATTACATTCCAGCCAATCCTCTGCAGACGCCGGCCCATATCGTTCCCGAGTGGTATTTCCTGCCGTTCTACGCCATGCTGCGCGCCGTCCCGTCCAAGCTCGGCGGCGTGATCGCGCTGTTCGGCTCGATCGGGCTGCTGGCCTTCCTGCCCTGGCTCGACACGTCGCGAATCCGGTCGGCCAACTTCCGGCCGGTCTATCGGGCGTTCCTGTTCGTGTTCTTCGCCATCACGATCGGTCTCGGCTACCTCGGCTCGCAGGAGCCGGTCGGCGGTTACGTCATCGCATCGCAGATCCTCACAGCGTGGTATTTCATCCACCTTCTGATCGTCACGCCGCTTCTGGGCTTCTTCGAAACGCCGCGCCAGCTGCCGGCTTCCATTACCGAAGCCGTGCTCGGGCCGCGAGGCGCTTCGGCGGCGATCGTCGCGGCGCGCACCGCCGCCGGCCCCTCGGTCGAGGGCTGAACCCCTAGACATCATGCGAAAATCGATCACGGAACAACAGATGCCCGGAAAATCGTTTCTGCTGCCTGCCGCGCTCGTAGCCGGATGGCTGGCGGCGGCTGTGCCCGCCCTCGCTCAGGACGCCGAAAATCCACTGCCCCAGCAGCAGTCCTGGTCGTTCTCGGGACCTTTCGGCAAGTTCGACACGGGGCAGCTTCAGCGCGGCTACCAGGTCTATCGCCAGGTCTGTTCCAACTGCCATTCCATGCAGGACGTGGCCTTCCGCAACCTTGCCCAGCCGGGCGGGCCGGAGTTCAGCGACAGTCAGGTCAAGGCGCTGGCCGCGACCTTCAAGGTGATCGATGGGGTCGACGATTCGGGCAATCCCGCCGAACGGGCCGGACGGCCTTCCGATTATTTCCCTTCGCCCTTCCCCAATGAAGCGGCGGCGCGGGCCGCCAACGGCGGCGCCCTGCCGCCCGATATGTCCGTGCTGGCCAAGGCACGAAGCTTCGAACAGGGCGGGCTGTGGTTTCTGCTTCAGCCTTTCACACAGTACCAGGAAGAGGGCGTCGATTATATCAACGCGCTGCTCAACGGCTATGCCGACGCACCCAAGGATTTCCCGCTGCCCTCGGGCAAGTATTACAACGTCTATTATCCTGGCCACGCGATCGCGATGCCGCCACCTTTGAGCGACGGCCTGGTCGATTACACGGACGGCTCGCCCAAGACGGTCGACCAATATTCGAAAGACATCGACGCTTTCCTGATGTGGGCGGCCGAACCGAAACTCGACCAGCGCAAGCAGACCGGTTTCAATGCCGTGGTCTTTCTGGCCGTCTTCGCTACCCTGCTTTACTTCGTCAAGAAACGCATCTGGGCGGGCGTCAAGGATTCGAGCGGCACCGAAGGCGCCAGCACTGCGCCGGCGACCTCACCGAAACCGCAGGTCTAGTGGGCGGACCAATGGGAAGTGAGGCGCGCGTGTTGCGGCAGCGCGCACTGCGGCATCCGCCAGGTGATCCTTCCAATCTGATCATCTGGGGTCTCGTTGCATCATTTCTGCTTGCGACGATCTTTGGTTTCCAGGTTGCCGGCCTGAAATTCGATTTCGGCGACCGGTGGCTGTTTCCTTTTCTGGTGGCGCTGGCGGCCCCGCTCGCCCTTCTCGCCTGGTCCGGCAGGCCCCTCCGGCCGAACCCGCGTGTCCATCAAGGTGCCGCCGCTGCCGTTCAGATCTTATGCTTGCTTTCGAGCGGGCTGCTGCTCACCTGCGTTGTCGCGGCCCTGGGCGCCAACATGCCGTTGCAGGACCGGATGCTCGCGACCCTCGACGCATCGCTCGGCTTCGACTGGGTAGGCTACCTTCGCTTCGTGAATACCCATCCGCTTCTCGGTGCGGTCTTCCACCTGGCTTATATTTGCATGCTGCCGCAGTTCGCTCTCGTCGTCCCCGCGTTGGCCGTGACGAACAATCGGCCGCGCTTGCAGGCCTTTACCCTGGCGGTCGGCCTGTCCCTCACGGTCACCATCGCGGTCTTCTTCTTCGTGCCCGCTGCGACCAACTATTCGGCCCTCCACCTTTCGGCCGCCGACTATCCCAACCTGACGCCTGTCGCGCAGAGCGGGACCTGGGCTCAACTGCTTGGGTCGCTGCGCAGCGAGCCCGGTTACGTCGTCCGATTGGGGACCCTCGATGGAATGATCTGCTTCCCGAGCTTCCACACATCGGCAGCCATTCTCTTCATCTGGGCACTATGGCCTTTGCGCTTACTCCGGTTGCCCATTGCGGCCCTCAACGGTCTGATCATTGCGACAACGCCGGTCGAAGGCGCGCACTACCTCGTCGACGTCATCGCCGGAACGATTGTCGCCGCGGGCGCAATCGCGATGGCACAGCAGCGCAATCGGCGCCGGACGGGATCTGGAGCAGAACTGACAGCCCGCGCTCGGCAGGCGGTCCGGGAAGGTCAGGGCGCGTATTCGAGCGTCATCGTGCCCACGCCAGCCGCCAGATCCAGGCCCGACTGGGTCTGGATGGAGAGCGGCTGCAACGTGAAGGCGCCGTTATTGCCGCCGACGAGCGCGTTGGCACCCACGCCGACGCCGACCGTCGCCGAGGCCGTACCGCCGGCGTAGGACCCTTGCAGCGCACCGGGCCCGACCGCGCCGCCCGCCGATACGACGCTCCACTCCAAACGCCCTGGTCCTTGAACACCGATGTCGAGACCGAAGCGGCCGATCGTGCCGACATAATGCTGCGGACGAGCACCGTTGGCCGGATCGTATTCGCAGTTCAGGGCACGGCTCGACGTAATGATGAAGCCGATGCCGCCCGCCACGTTGCAGTGCAGTTGGCCGACGGGACCGGCCTGTGCGCTCGCGGACAAAGCCACGAGGCCGAGCGCCAGGACACCCGCGCGGCATATCAATTCAGGCGAAACGAGCTTTTGCAGGTTTGATGATTTCCGCGCCATGGCTGACATTCTCCTGGTAGGTCGACCCAAAGACGTTGCGAAAATGGCTAAGGTTGCGTTGGAGCGCGCGGCAGGCATCATTCCGCAGACCTGTCACCTTTTTGCCGATGCGAGCGAAGACTCCGTCGCTCAGCCCCGACGACACAGCGAGGGGGAGCGGCGGATCGATTAGCGCAGGGCGGCCGTGAACGCCTGGATCTTGGCGCAGGCCTTTTCCAGCAGTTCGGTCGAGGTGGCGTAGGAGATGCGAAAGTTCGGACCGGTGCCGAAAGCCGAGCCGTGCACCGCCGCCACGCCCTCCGCTTCAAGGAGTTCGGTCACGAAGTCCTCGTCCGTCTCGATCCTCTTGCCCGACTTCGCCACCTTGCCGATGGCTTCGGCGCAGGACGGATAGACGTAGAACGCACCCTCCGGCGACGGGCACTGGATATACCGGGCCTGGTTGAGCATCGACACCACGAGATCGCGGCGGTCCTCGAAGACCTTGCGTCGCTCGGCAATGAAATTCTGCGGACCGTTCAGCGCTTCGACCGAGGCCCATTGGGCGATGGTACAGGCGCCCGAGGTCTGCTGGCCTTGCAGCATGTCCATGGCCTTGATGAGCTTCTCCGAACCGGCCGCGTAGCCGATGCGCCAGCCCGTCATGGCGTAGGATTTCGACACGCCGTTCATGGTCAGCGTGCGCTCGTAGAGGTTGGGTTCGACCTCGGCCGGGGTGGTGAAGACGAAATCGCCGTAGACGAGGTGCTCGTACATGTCGTCGGTCAGCACCCACACGTTCGGATGGCGCACCAGCACGTCGGTCACGGCCTTGAGTTCGTGGCGCGCATAGGCCGCGCCGGACGGGTTCGACGGCGAGTTCAGCAACACCCATTTGGTATGCGGCGTGATGGCCCGCTCGAGATCCTCGGCCTGCAGCTTGAAGCCGTGTGCCATGGTAGTCTGCACCACGACGGGCGTGCCCCCCGCGATCAGCACCATGTCGGGATAGCTCACCCAGTAGGGTGCCGGGATCACGACCTCGTCGCCGGGGTTCAGCGTCGCCAGGAACGCGTTGAACAGCACCTGCTTGCCGCCGGTACCGACGATGGTTTGCGACGGCTTGTAATCGAGGTTGTTCTCGCGCTTGAATTTCTTCGCGATGGCCTCGCGCAGCGGCACGATGCCGGACACCGGCGGATATTTCGTCTCGCCCCGCGCAATGGCCTCGATGGCGGCCTTCTTGATATTGTCCGGCGTATCGAAATCGGGCTCGCCGACCGAGAGGCTGATGATATCGCGCCCCTGGGCCTTGAGATCGCGCGCCTTCTGGGTCACCGCGATCGTGGCCGATGGTTTGACGCGGGACAAGGTGTCGGCAATGAAGCCCATGGGACGCTCCAGACATTGTTTTTGAGGCGGCGCACCATAGATTTGCCTAGCGCCAGCCGCAACGGAAAAGCCGTCCTCTGCCCGAGGTGCGTCGCCGGCTTCAACGTTCCGCGACGCGTGCGGAAGCAACCCATGTCCTTGGTCCTCAAGCTCATCGCATCTATCGCGCTCCTCCCGCTCGTGCTGGCCGCCGGAGCGCTCGCCGACTTCACCCTGAACGAGGGCCGGGTGCTCTATGCGCTCATGGGCCGCGACAAGCTCGTCGAGGCCTGCCTGCCGGAGCTGAAGAAGGGCCTCGCCGACCGGGGGTTTGCGCCTGCCGACCTGGAGCTCGATCCCCGTCCCAGCATCTCGATCGCCCTCGGGCGGCCGAAGACCTTTGGGGCCGACTTCACATTCCAGGACGGCGCTGCCGCAATGCGCGTCGACGGCGTCCTCGCCTGCGTAGTCGGCAAGAACGACGTCCACGTCGATTTCAGGACGAGTGCAAGGCCAGTGCGAGCGGGGTGAGAGCCTTTGCGGCAGCTATCGTCGTCGGCATGCTCTCGTCTTTTTGACATCATCCTGTCGTCCACCGTGGCAGCTCCCGCGATCCCGCTGTTCTTGGTGAGCTTCAATGCGCTCCGGCAGTGCGCCCGCGATCTCTGAGGCGGAGAGTGACTCCTTGAACCGACGGCGTTTCCTTCTTACTGGCGCGGCAACGTTCTT
>JBBPYT010000272.1:0-5046 GCA_038199665.1 Hyphomicrobiales bacterium | reverse complement strand
GTAGGGCATGTCGCGATTGAGCAAGAGCGCGACGCCAAAGCCGACGATCACTTGGCCGCTGACCGAAACGAGAACGTATTTCGCCGTAACGGCGAAATTGTTCCAAACGTAGGGGTCGGAAAGCAGGTCGCGATAATTCTGCAAGCCGACGAAGACGGCCGGCTCATTTGCCGAGGCACTGAATTCGTAGAAAGAATAGCCGAGAGAATAGATCAGCGGAAAAATATTGAAGACGATGAGGAACAGGATGGTCGGGATGATGAACAGATTGCGGATGCGCAGATCACTCAGGCCCCGTTTGGCCGCAAAGGGTTTCGCTTCCAACCTTGCCAGCACTGTCCCACTCCGGATTGGCTTCACCTTCAAGGACCGGAGAGGTGACCCTCTCCGGTGGCAATGGCGCCGTTAATTAGCGCTTGTACTTCTTGAAGGTCGTCTGCCAATCGGTGTTCAGGCCGTTGAGCGCCTCTTCGGCCGTGCCCTTGCCGTTGACGACGAAGGGATACACTCGATTGTTCAGCTGCGTGAGCAGTTCGGCGTATTCGGGCGTCGCCCAGAAGTCTTTGACCATCTGCATCGATTGATAGAACGCCTCATTATAGGGCGTCGCCTTGCGGAACGTATCAGACTGCAAAACCGCGGTGCTGCAGGTGTAGCCGCCGAGATCGGCCCATTTTTTCTGGGTCGAATCCTTGATGAACCATTCGAGGAACTTCATCGAGGCATCACGCTTCTTCGAGTAGGAGACGATAGAGATACCCTGGCCGCCGAGCGCGGCGAAATGCGCGCCGGTCGGACCGGCCGGATTGGCGAAGAAGCCGGTGTCCTTGGCGTGCGGGTTCGTCGCCGGATTCGCGAGCGCCGGGAAGAAGGCGAAGAAGTTCATGCTCATCGCCGCGAGACCCTCGGTGATGGCCTGGTTGTCTTCGAGGAAGAACACCTTGCCCCAGCCGGGAGGCGCAAATTTGAACAGTTCGCGATAGGCTTTGAGACCCTCGACCGCCTGCTTGGAATTGACGATCCCGTCGACCTTGTAGGTCGAATAGTCGCCCAGGTCGCCGCCGTAGCTGAAGATCGTCTGCTCGACGCCCATGGCCACTGCGTCATACGAATTGTCGGTATAGAGCGCGATGCCGTAGCGCTTCTGGTCTGGGCGATAGAAGAACTCGGCGATGTCGCGCATCTGCTTGTAGTCCTTGGGGACGTCGAGATCGTAATTGTATTTGGCCTTGAATGCGGCCTTCTCCTTCGGGTCCTCGAACCAATCTTTGCGATACGCCCAGCCGTTGGCGTCGCCTTCGAGCGGGACAGCCCAGTATTTCTTGCTGCCTGGCGGATATTCGGCGTAGCCGGAAACCGTCGCTGGCAGCATCAGCTTTTCGAGGTTATTCTTCTTGAAGAAGTCGGTGAGGTCGACGTAGTGCCCGCCGGTAGAGCCCGCCCCGAGCCACTGCGAATCGCCGACGACCATGTCGTAGGTGCTGCCCTTGGCAGCGAATTCGCGGAAGGTCTTGGTCTCGAAGTCCGACCAGGGCGTCGTTTCGATCGTGACCTTGACGCCGGTCTCCTTGGTGTAGTCGTTGGCGAGCTCCTGCAAATAGTTGGCAGGGTCCCATTCGGCCCAGAAGATCGTCAGTTCCTCGGCGGCGGCCGACGCGACCGTCGCCAAGGTCATGGCGATGCCTGCGAAAAGCACGGCAAACCTTCGTCTCATCAACATGTCTTCCTCCCTATGTTCCACGCCGCTGTTTTTCGCGGGCGGGATATGGAACCGTCCCGGCTAACCAGGGCGGCTCAAAGCGGCTGCTCTTCCGGCGCGTTTGAGCGGCGCGGGCTCAGGCTCCGCCCGGCCTTCCGCGAGCGCCGCGCGCACGAGGGCCCTTGCGGCCCAATCGGCGACGGCGGCCACACCATCGTCGTCGAGACTCCAAATATCCTTCAGGACGACGATCGACTCGATCCCGAACAACAGCGAGAGCGATTGCGCGAGGCGCTTCCCGCTGGCTGGGTCAAGTCGGCCTTTCGCCGGGGCGATGGCCGATTCGAGCAACGCCCGGCGATTGCCGCGCACGATCCGCGCTTCGTCGCCGAGCGTTCCGGCTTGGCGCCGCGTCCACTGGTCGAGCGCCATCAGGAGTGCGGCGCGGTGCGTCGCCTCATGCGCCTGCATGCGCCGATAAGCGAAGCTGAAAAGGTCGCCGACGCGCGCCTCGACGTCCGCCGCATCGGATTTCCAGGCGAGGATCGGCCCGAGCGCCTCGTCTACGGCCGCCTGCACCAGCGCAGCCTGGCTCGGAAAATAGCGGTAGGCCGTGGCCCGCGAGACCTGGGCCGCTTCTGCGACATCGCTGACAGAGGGAATGACGCCGCTTTGCATGAGCTGCATAGTCCCGTCGAGCATGGCCTTGAACGTGCGCGCTCGCGGCCCTTTGGAAGGGCGACGGCGCAGGAGTTGCTCTTGACCTGTCCCTGACATCGCAATACGATACGATCGTCTCATTCTCTGCGCAACATGAAAAATCGAAAGCCTATCGCCGATCCCGCCATCTTTCCTGCGGGCTTCTCTTGAAGCGTATTCTCGTCGCCGGGACGGCCGACACCAAAGGTCCGGAGCTCGATTTTCTGCGCGCGGCGATCGCCGAGGCCGGGGGCATGCCGATGCTCGTTGATGTCGGCATCGGGCCGGCGCGCGTGGCGGTCGACGTCGATAACGCCGCGGTCGCGGCCTTCCATCCCGATGGGCCGCGGATTCTGGCGATAGCCGACCGCGGGAGGGCCGTCGCGGCGATGGGCGAGGCTTTCGCGCGCTTCGTCGCCTCCCGCTCCGACTTCGATGCGATCCTCGGCATCGGCGGGGGCGGCGGCACGTCCATCGTCACGAATGGCATGCGCGCGCTGTGCATTGGGTTGCCGAAGCTGATGGTCTCCACGCTAGCCTCCGGCGACGTCAGCTCCTATGTCGACGTCGCCGACATCGCCATGATGCCCTCCGTGACGGACCTCGCCGGCCTGAACCGGATCAGCCGCACGGTGCTCCGCAACGCCGCATTCGGCATCGTCGGCATGGCCGGGGCCGGGGTCCGCGTCGAGACCGGCAAACCGGCGATCGCGCTCACCATGTTCGGCGTCACCACGCCTTGCGTAACGGCCGTCGTCGGGCGTTTGAGCGAGCTCTACGACTGTCTCGTCTTCCATGCGACCGGGGTAGGAGGTCGAGCCATGGAGAAGCTCGTCGACAGCGGTCTCATAAGGGGAGTGTTGGACGCGACGACGACCGAGGTCTGCGATCTTCTCTGCGGGGGCGTGCTCAGCGCCGGACCCGACCGGCTCGGCGCCATCGCGCGAACGGGCGTTCCCTACGTCGGCTCGGTCGGGGCACTCGACATGGTGAATTTCCAGGCCCCCGAGACTGTGCCGGAGAAGTATCGCGGCCGCAATCTGTACCGCCACAACCCGCAGGTGACGCTGATGCGCACCACCGCGGACGAGTGCGCCGCCATCGGAGCGTGGATCGCGGACAAGCTCAACGCCTGCAAGGGCCCCGTGCGCTTCCTCATCCCGGAGAACGGCGTCTCGATGCTCGACGCGCCGGGCCAGCCGTTCCATGATCCGCAAGCCGACGCGGCCTTGTTCGAGGCGATTGGTTCCGCCTTCCGCCAGACCGAAGACCGCCGGCTGATCCGCATGCCGCTCCACATCAACGATCCCGCCTTCGCCGCTGCGCTCGCGGAGGCGTTCCTCGACATCACGACCGGAAGACAAGAGAGCTATGCCAAGGCCTGACCGCAAGGCGATCGTCGAGAAATTGCAGGCCCTTAAGCGCGCCCGCACGCCGATTGTCGGCGGTGGCGCGGGCACCGGTCTCTCGGCTAAATGCGAGGAGGCCGGCGGCGCCGACCTCATCGTCATCTACAACTCGGGGCGCTACCGCATGGCCGGCCGGGGCTCGGCGGCGGGACTCCTCGCGTTCGGCAACGCCAACGACATCGTGCGGGAGATGGCGCGCGACGTGCTGCCCGTGGTCGAACGCACGCCGGTCCTCGCCGGCGTCAACGCCACCGACCCCTTCGTGCTGATGCCGCAGTTCCTCGCCGAACTTCAGGCGATGGGGTTCGCCGGGGTGCAGAATTTTCCGACGATCGGGCTTTTCGACGGCGTGATGCGTGCGAGCTTCGAGGAGACGGGCTTCGGTTATGGCGTCGAGGTCGACATGATCGGGCAGGCCCATGCGCTCGATCTTCTGACCACTCCCTACGTCTTCAATCCGGCCGAAGCCGAAGCCATGACCCGCGCCGGGGCGGACGTCATCGTCGCCCATATGGGCGTGACCGTCGGCGGGTCGGTCGGCGCGACTTCGGCGAAGAGCCTCGATCGATGCGTGCATGAGATCGACGCCATCGCGGAAGCGGCGCTCCGCATCCGTAGCGACATACTCGTGCTTTGCCATGGGGGCCCCATCGCGACGCCGCAGGATGCGGAGAAGGTGCTCCGCGACTGCGGGCATTGCCACGGATTTTATGGCGCGAGCAGCATGGAACGTCTGCCGGTCGAGATCGCGCTGACGGAAAATGTGCGGAAGTTCAAGGGAATGCGCTTCGCGTGACAGGCGGGAGCCCGACGTCGCGAAGCTGACAACAACCAAGAGGGGAGGGTGAAATGGCCAGAGCCTATCGCAGCGCCGGCATCGATGCGCCCATCGCCAAGGTTTGGGCTTGGGTGCGAGATTTCAATGCGCTGCCGGCTTGGCATCCGGCGGTCGCCAAGAGCGAGATCGAGGACGGCCGGGCCTCCGACAGCATCGGATGCATACGCAGCTTCTCGATGCTGGACGGCGGACACTTGCGCGAGCAGCTGCTGGCGCTCTCCGACGTCGATCACGCCTTCACCTATTCGATCCTGAACTCGCCTATGCCGGTCACGAACTATGTGGCGAGCTTTTGCCTGACGACAATTACGGTCGGCGACCGTACTTTCGTCGAATGGTGGGCGGATTTCGACGTAACCTCGGGGAGGGACGAAGAAATGATCGCGAAGATTGGCGACGGT
>JBBPYT010000271.1:0-5611 GCA_038199665.1 Hyphomicrobiales bacterium | reverse complement strand
CCGCGGCCGCGGCTGGACCGCTTTTCGGCAGTCTCGGACGCTCGCCAGTCCTGGCGGGTGGACTATCCCCTGCGGGAGGTTCTGTTCCTGGTGGTGTGCGGAACGATCGCCAACAGCGACGACTACGACGACATCGTCGAGTGGGGCGAGGCGCACCTGGATTTCCTGCGGGGGTTCTCGGAGTTCCACCACGGCATTCCCTGTGTGGACTGGCTTCGCACGCTGTTGAACCGGGTCGATCCGGATCTGTTTTGGGCTGCTTCTGCGCCTGGGTCGCCCAGTGCTGGCCACAGCATGCCGATCGGGTGGCCATCGACGGCAAGACCTCCCGCCGCAGCCACGACCGCAAGGCCGGCCGGCTGCCGCTGCATCTGATCTCCGCCTTCGCCACCAACTCCCGCCTTGTGCTCGGCCAAGAAGCCGTCGATGAAAAATCCAACGAAACCACCGCCATTCCGGCGCTGCTGGAGCGGCTCGATCTCACGCCTGAGGACCGGCCATGGAGCCAGGAACATGGCCCTCGTCAGGCACTTCGCCCTCAACATCGTCCGACAGGCCAAGGACATGCCATCAAACGAAGACGGAAAGTCGCTTCCTGGAGCCCCCTGTACCTCATGGAAATGCTACAATCGCCCGTCCGTTAACTTGGACTCGTTGCCGTGCGGGTTCGGCGCCGCGGCGTTGAGGCTCATACCCTCCCGATTGCCCTTGGCGGCACGGTAGTAGCTCCACAGCAGCCGCGCCGCGACGCCGCGGTGCGGACGCCATCGCTCGCCGATCTCGTGCAACTGCGCCGTGCTCAGGCGACTCTCCAGCTGCAAGGCGATGCGCGCGGCCTCCTGGAGGGCGAGGTCGCCGGCCGGCCACGCGTCGGCGTGCCCCAAGCAGAACAGGAGAAAAATGTCGGCGGTCCAGGGCCCGATCCCTTTGACGGCGACCAGCACGCGCACGGCCTCGTCGGCCGGCATGCGGGCCAGAGCAGAAAGCGGCAAGGCGCCGCTGAGCACCGCTTCGCCGATCGACCGGAGCGCGCGGATCTTCTGGATCGAAAGCCCGCATCCGCGCAGCGCGGCGTCGCTTGCGGCCAACATGGCGGGGGGGTCGAACGGCGTGACGACGGCCCGCAGCCGCCCGAAGATCGCGCTGGCGCTGGCGGTCGACACCTGCTGCGAAACGACGATCGCCGCCAAGCCCTCGTAGCCCGCTTCGCGTCGGCGCAGCGGCGGGCGACCGACCACCTCGAGCATGTGCGAAACGATCTCTGGGTCGAGGAGCCGAAGCTGCGCGAGACCGGCATCAAGGGCAGCCTCGCTGTCTATCGGCGGTCCGACGCCGTAGTTCACCGGAGCAAGGACCTTGGGTAGGCGTCTTTTCGCCGGATTCCGGGCCGACACGGTGAACCTTTCACGATCTGCAAGTGCTGGCTTAGCCGTTGCCGGGGTGGGCCAAACCGAAATGCTGATAAACTGCATCCGGAGTGTGATCCGCTCAAGAGCATGTCGCTCTCAACCTTGCGCCGTTCCTGACCGAGGGACGGCAGCGACGTGAAAAACGGAACGAGCGTGGCCGAACCGAACCGCATGCAGCCCGTCCATCCGGTCTTTCGCTTCGCGCCGTCTCCCAACGGCTACTTGCACCTCGGGCACGCCTATTCGGCGCTTCTCAACGACACCATGGCCCGCGGAGCAGGCGGACAACTGCTGTTGCGCATGGAGGATATCGATCGGGCTCGCTGCAGGGAAGACTATTCGGCGGCAATCGAGGAGGACCTGCGCTGGCTTGGAGTCGAATGGGCGGTGCCGGTGCGACGACAGTCGGATCACTTCGGGTATTATGGGGCGATCCTGGAGGGCCTGGTCTCGAGGGACCTCGCATTCCCGTGCTTCTGCACGCGCGGCAGCATCCAGGCGGCGGTTGCGGCTCGTCCTGGCTGGCCGAGCGATCCCGACGGTGCGCCGTGCTATCCGGGCACCTGCAAGGCGCTGAGCCGGGCTGAACGCGCAAGCCAGATCGCCGCGGGTCGACGCGCCGCCTACCGGCTCGACATGGCGGCGGTCCTTGCGGTGCTACGCGGTCCACTCGACTGGCTGGAACTCGGCGAGAGCAATGGACATCCCCGTTTGGTCGCCGCCGAACCCGCCCTTTGGGGCGACGCGCTGATCGCCCGCAAGGACGTGCCGACGAGCTACCATCTGGCCGTCGTGGCCGACGATGCGGCACAAGCCGTCACCGACGTGGTCCGCGGCCTCGACCTCTTCGCCGCAACAGGACTGCAACGCTTGTTGCAGGCGCTTCTCGGATTTCCAGCGCCGCGTTATCGTCATCACCGCCTCATCCTCGACGAGGCCGGGCAGAAGCTTTCCAAGAGTCGGCAAGCGCCGTCGCTGCGGTGATTGCGGCTGGCCGGGATCGGGCAGGCCGAAGTGCGGCGGCGTCTCGGTTTTGCTTGAGTGCGGAAGCCTCAGTTCGAAGCGCGCCTGTCATTGCCCGGGGCAGCCGCATTGGGGGCGCCTGCCATGAGGGCGTCGATCCGGTCGCGCTCGCGTTTGAAGTCGGCGAGGAGCTTGCCGTCCATTTCGCGGGTACGGGCAAGCTTCACGCGCATCGGATCGACGAAATGACCGTTGACGATGACTTCGTAATGAAGGTGGGGGCCGGTGGCGAGGCCGGTCTGCCCGAGATAGCCCACCACCTGGCCCTGGCGCACCCGAGCCCCATCGGTGATGCCGCGGGCGAAGCCCGCCATATGCGAATAGGTCGTTATGTAGCCATTGGCGTGCTGGATTTCGACGTGATTGCCGTAGCCGGATTCGGGGTGGGCGCGGAGCACGGTGCCGCTGCCCGAGGCAACGATCGGCGTGCCGAGCGGCGCCGCCCAATCAACCCCTGTATGGGGTCGGGAATAGCCAAGGATAGGATGAAAGCGCAGGCCGAAAGCAGAGGTAAAGATCCCGTTCGGCACGGGGTTCCGGATCAGGAACTTGCGAACCGAGCGGCCGTTCTCGTCATAAAAATCGAGCGCGTTGTCGTCGGGCGTCTGGAAGCGGTAATACCTGTAGATGTCGCCACGCACCGTGATCGACGCATAAAGCAGTTCCTGACGAGCATCGCTCTCGTCATCGTCGGCATAAAAAGCGTCGAACGAGTCGCCCCCCGCGACCGCACGCGGGAAATCGACATCGTTAGCGAAAATGCGGACCAGATTGTCGATGACCGGGCGTGGCATGTCCTGCTTCAGCGCCGTCTCGTACAGGCTGTCGTAGAGCCGCATGCCCCCGCTCCCCTCCTCGTCGGATGCATTGCCCTTCGGACGAGCCGCCCTGGGGGCCGCATCGGCCTGGGCCACCTGCACGTAGCCACCGGCATCAGACAACGCGATTGTGGTCTCGAGATTCTCGTCGGCATAGACCGAGATGCGGGCGATCTGGGCCGGTTTCTTGTCATCGGTCCGGGCGAAGAAGAATTTCAGGCGCCGGCCATCCGCTACGGGCGCACTGCCCCGCTTCGCCTCGAAAGCGGTGACGATCGATTTCGCCTGCTCGCGCGTGGCACCGTTGGCCCGCAGAATGTCCTCGAGTTGATCGCCGTGGCGGAAGACCACCAGGCGCTCGTCGGGAGTCTTGTTGTCGCGCGAAGGGTCGGTGCGCGGCGCCACGGTGACGTTTTCCGGGACCATCCGCACCTCGATCGAGGAAAACGGCACGGGCTGGAAGCCCGGGTCCGCGAAGCCCAAGGCGTCGGGCGGAGGGATTCCGGCCCGGCTCGTGCGCATCAGCAGCATTTGCGGGGGCAGCGGCAGGCGCCCCGGGGCGGCAGCATTGCGCCCGAACTCGCTCACCTGAGCCTGGATTTCATCCGCCGACAGTGAGCCGCCGAACAGCGTCGGATCCGAACCGGCGAGGTCGTGAGTCGTGAAAGACACGTCGGCGTCGTCGAGGGCCGGGCCGGGGTCCGCTTGCGCTTCGGGCAGATTGATGTCGGCCGCAAGCAGTTTCAGCGGATTGAACTCCGGGACGTCGTCCGCGGCGCCGGTCGGGGCCAGGGCAAGCGTCGTCGCCACATGGGTGAAGCCGCGCATGCGCACGACCTGTTTGTCGCCAACCTTCACCGTGGTGGGGGCGCGGAAACTCTGCTTTTCGGCGACGATGTCGGCCGCCCTGACCAGGCGATCGCCTTTGGTCGAGTGCTCGGCGGCGGCATTGTCGCGGCGCGATTTGGCGGCCAGTTCGGGAGCCTGGGCGAGAGTCCAGTGGCCATCGAGGGCGGCGTAGATGGTGACACCGATCAGGCCCGATCCCGCGATTCCGGTTAAAACCACCGCCGCCAGCCAGCGCAGCGAAATATGGCGGCGATCTTGGGACAAATGATTCCTGCCGACCGTTTCGATGGGCGGTTCGACACCGAGTTCAATCGCCTGAGAGCCCTGCTGTCGCTGTTCTGCGCTGGAGATAACCCCCACGTCCACGTCCTTAGCTTTGAGCCGACCGGCTCGAAAGTTGCCGCGGGCGACCCCCGCATCCCGAGATGCGCGGCCGGCCATGGAGCCAGGCTGCGGAACCGGACGAAACGAGAATGGACGAAGCCCCTCTATCATGGCCCAATTGCGGCGGAGATCAAGCTTGGACCGCAGGAAGAGCCGAACCCGAAAGGCGCTTGACCCGCCGCAACGCAACGGCGATCTCACCTACCCCTGCGACCAGCAACCCGGAAACAGAACCTCATGGCGGTAAAGATAGACGGTCCGCGCCTGCCGGCGCGCTCCCGCCACGCTCGGCAGCTCGTGGTTTTTCTTCATGGCTACGGTGCGGACGGCAACGACCTCATGGAGCTTGGCAGGCAATGGCAGGCGTGGTTGCCGGACGCGGACTTCGTGGCGCCCCATGCGCCGGACCGGTGCGCGCAGGCGCCGACCGGGCGCCAATGGTTCCCGCTCGCGAGCCGCGGCGAGGACGAGCGCCGGAATGGCGTCCGCAAGGCGAGACCGGCGATCGACGAGTTTATCGACCGAGAACTCGCGAGGCTCGGCCTCGATGACCGCAGACTGGCGATTGTCGGCTTCAGCCAAGGCACCATGATGGCTCTGCACGTTGGCTTGCGGCGAAGGCGCGCACCCGCCGCGATCCTGGGCTATTCGGGGTTGCTGGTCGGCCCGGAGCGCCTGGACGAAGCTTCCGCACGCGACCGCGAGGGTCGTCCGCCGCCGATCCTGCTGGTCCACGGGGATGCCGATAACGTCATTCCGGTCGAGGCTTTGTTCGCCGCCGCCGACGCGCTCGGAAAGGCCGACCTCCCCGCTCAATGGCACCTGTCGCTCGGGGTCGCGCACGGCATCGACGGGGGCGGCCTCAAGCACGGCGGCCAGTTCCTGGCCCAGAGCTTCGGCCTGCGGACGCCGGCCTGATCGAGAAACTCCAACACTTTGTACCCTCACCGAAGCCTCGGTCGGCGTGGATGAACGTCGACCGCCTCCCGTCGATGACCTGAGAGCGCCGGTGCAGGAGCTGCGAGCGGATTTGGATGTCGGGCAGCCGAACCCGGGCGGCTCAGCTCACCGGGCCGTCGCCAATTCGGCGCGGGCGGCGGAGCGCAGGAGCAGAAGATCGGTGGCGAT
>JBBPYT010000270.1:0-17777 GCA_038199665.1 Hyphomicrobiales bacterium | reverse complement strand
TTCGCGCCGCTCATCGCCCCGCATGATCCGCTGGAGCAGGATCTGATGGCGGCGACCCTGCCGCCGGTCGGTTTCGCCGATGCAGATCCGAGCCATGTTCTCGGAACGGACGACCTCGGGCGGGATGTCCTATCCCGCCTCGTCTACGGCTCGCGCGTGGCGCTCACGGTCGCCGTGGTCGCGGCGTCGGCTGCGGCCGTAATCGGCTCGCTTCTCGGCCTGCTGGCGGGGTACTTCGGCGGTTGGACCGATGCTGTCGTATCGCGCCTCATCGAAGTCTGGATGGCCTTTCCGGCCGTGCTGTTGTCGATCCTCATCGTCGCCATCCTCGGTTCGGGCGTGGGCTCCGTCATCGTCGCGATCGCCATCATCGACTGGACGCGTTTCGCCCGCGTCCTCCGCGCCGACGCCATGGCGCAGACGCAAGCCGATTACGTGACCGCCGCACGCACGCTCGGCTTCGGGCGCCTGTCGATCCTCTTCCGCGAGATCCTGCCCAATGTGGTCCCCGGCCTGATCGCCCTCGTGTCGCTCGAAATGGGGATCGCCGTGGTCGTCGAGGCGATCCTCTCATTCGTGGGGCTTTCGGTCTCGTCCGACACCCCGACCTGGGGCGGCATGATCGCTTCCGGGCGGCAGATCATCTATCAGGCCTGGTGGGTGTTCGCCGCACCGCTTGCTGCGGTTTTCGCCACCGTGCTGGCGTTCAACCAGCTCGGCGACGGTCTGCGGCGCACCCTCGATCCGGTGATGCGGCGATGAGCGCACCTCTGCTCACCATCGAGCACCTGTCGGCGGTCTCGGGCCGGGAGAACGGGGCGCCGATCCTGCGGGACGTCTCGCTTGCGGTCACGCCTGGAGAGGTGCACGGCCTTGTGGGCGAAAGCGGCGCGGGCAAAACAACCATCGTCCGGGCGATCCTGGGCATGACGCCGCGCACTGTCCGCATCACATCCGGCGCGATCCGTCTGTCCGGCCAGGACCTGCTGTCGCTCGAACCGAAAAGTCTGCGGCGGTTGCTCGGCGCGCAGGTTGCGCTCATTCCGCAGGACCCGCTCACGGCGCTCAACCCCAGTCGACGCATCGAGGCCCAGATCACCGACGGGCTGCGGATGTGGAAAGGGTGTTCCGCGCCGGAAGCCCGGCGGCGTGCCCTCGCCCTGCTCGAAGAGGTCCATATGAGCGAGCCCGAACGGGTGATGCGCTGCTATCCGCACGAACTTTCAGGCGGCATGCGTCAACGCGTACTGATCGCGGCGGCCTTCGCGCTCGAACCCAAGCTCGTGGTCGCCGACGAACCCACCACGGCGCTCGACGTCACCGTGCAAAAGCAGATCCTCCGGCTGATCCGCGCCATGCAGGCACGGCACGGCACGGGCGCCCTTTTCGTCACGCACAATCTCGCGGTCGTAGCTCAGATCTGCGAAAGCGTGACCTTGCTGTATCAGGGCAAGGTCATGGAGCAAGGTTCGACGGCCGACCTTCTCCTCAACCCGCGGCATGCCTACGCGCAAGCGCTGGTCCGGGCGACGCCGCGCTACGACCTGCCCGACGAAGGGCTCGTGCCGGTGCCGGAGGGCATTCTTGCGGACTGCCGAGCGGAAATCGCGAGCTTCGACAGGCTTGCCAATGGCTGAAACCTTGCTCGCGGCGCACCACCTCGTGGTCGGCTACGCGGGCCGGAGCCACATGCTCGCAAGAGCCAGGCCTGCCGCCCCGGTCGTGAAGAACGTGACGCTGGCGATCGGGCACGGCGAGGTGGTCGGCATCGTGGGCGAGTCGGGCTCAGGCAAGACCACGCTCGGGCGCGCGCTGCTCGGGCTGATCAAGCCGGTCTCGGGCTCGGTCGTTTTCGACGGAACGGAGATTTCTTCGCTGGACGAGACTGCGATACGCCCGCTCCGCCGCCGCATGCAGATGATCTTCCAGGATCCGATGTCATCGCTGAACCCGCGTCACTCGATCCGCCGAATTCTCACGGCACCGCTTCTGCTGCACGCGATCGCCAGGACGCAACACGAGGCGGATAGGCTGGCCTCGGCTACGCTCGAGCGCGTCGGCCTGCCGCTGACGGTCTTGCAATGCTACCCGCACGAGATTTCCGGGGGCCAGCGCCAGCGCGTGGGCATCGCCCGCGCCGTTCTGCTGAAGCCGGAGTTCGTCCTGGCCGACGAGATCGTCTCGGGTCTCGACGTCTCGACCCAGGCCCAGGTGCTCCGGCTGATCGGCGACCTGACCCGCGAGATGGGCCTGTCCATGGCCTTCATCAGCCATGACCTTTCGGTGGTCCGCGCCGTCTGCGACCGTGTGCTGGTGATGCGCCATGGCGAGATTGCCGAAGAGGGAGCGTGCGACGCGATCTTCGCCGCCCCGCGCTCGCCCTATACGCGGACGCTGATAGACGCCATTCCCCTGCCTGTGCCCGATCCGAACTGGCTGGGCCATCCAGCATAGGGAAGGAGCATCGGCATCAACCTGCGCCGGGGCCGTCGCGGAACCCCCACGCGCTTTCGCCAAATCCGCGCCGAGAGGTTGACCATGAAACGTTCCGTCGTGAAGTGTTATGCTGCAGCGCTGCTCGCGCTGTCGGGAGTGGCCGCGTCCGCGAAAGCGGATGGCCTTCCGGGCCTGCGCGGCCATGATCACACCGGCATCACCGTGCCGGACATGGCTCAGGCGCTCGACTTCTTCACCAACGTGCTCGGCTGCCGCGCCGCCATGACTTTCGGTCCCTTTTCCGACGACAAGGGCACCTTCATGAAGGATGTCGTCAATGTCGACCCAAAAGCCGTGATCGAGCAGATCACCATGGTGCGCTGCGGCGCCGGGTCGAACGTCGAGCTCTTCAAGTACACGGCACCCGATCAGAAGGACATGACGCCGAAGAACAGCGACATCGGCGGCATGCATATCGCCCTCTATGTCGACGACGTTCAGGCCGCGAAGGATTACCTCGACGCCCATCACGTCAAAACCTTCAAGGGCCCGATAGAGATCGGCCAAGGCGCCGCAGCGGGCGAGACCATCCTCTATTTCGTCGCGCCCTGGGGCTTGCAGTTCGAGGCGATCAGCTACCCCAAAGGCATGGCCTACGAGAGGAACGCCACTACGGTCCTTTGGAAGCCGACCGAGCCGGCGAAGTAGGCCGACTTGCCCCTCTGCGGCGCTGCTGCAGCAAGCCTGCGCCGAGCCTCGGATCAGCACTTGAACCAAAAGTAATGGGAGTATCGGTGGCGCAACTTCGGGCGTGTGTGACAGGAGGAAGCCGCGGCATTGGGCGCGCGATCGCGGCTGCGTTGACTGCTGCGGGCTACGACGTGACAGTGCTCGGGCGAACTCAGGCTGCCCTCGACGCGGTGGTCTCCCAAGGTCAGGCGCATTCGGCCGAAGCCATCGATATCCTCGACCCTGCCCGTCTCGCCGGCTTCGTTGCCGAGGGCCGCTTCGACATCCTGGTCAACAATGCGGGCGGCGCCGAAACGGCTCCGTTCCTCAAGACCGACCTGGAGACGTTCCGGCGCATGTTCGCGCTCAATGTGGAGGGTGCCCTGGAAGCGAGCCGGGCCGCCCTGCCCTACATGATCCAACAGAAATTCGGCCGCATCATCAACGTCGCCTCGACGGCGGGGTTGAAGGGTTACGGTTATGTCTCGGCCTATGTGGCCGCAAAACACGCCCTCGTGGGCCTCACCAAGGCGCTCGCGATCGAGTTCGTCAAAACCGGGGTGACCGTCAACGCGATCTGCCCAGGCTATACGGATACGGATCTGGTCGCGAGCAGCGTTGCAAAGATTGTCGCCAAAACGCAAAGAAGCGCCGAGGAAGTGCGCGCCCATTTCGAAGACGCGAATCCGATGGGACGGCTGATCAAGCCTGAGGAAGTGGCCAATGCGGCCCTGTGGCTCTCCGGCCCTATGTCGGGTGCCGTCACGGGCCAGTGTATCGTTCTCGCCGGAGGCGAATTGTGACGCTTGAAATAACCGAACCGGTGTGGATCGACGCCGAGACCAAGGTCGCGGAAGCCCCGGCCGACCATCGCGCGGAACTTCGCCTGTGGCTTCGGCTGCTGACCTGCTCGACGCTGATCGAAACCGAAATCCGCCGCAAGCTTCAGGACAGTTTCGGCTTCACCTTGCCCCGCTTCGATCTGCTGGCGCAGCTCGACAAGGCGGAGGACGGGCTCGTGCTGGGCGAAGTCTCCAAGCGCCTGATGGTCTCGGCCGGCAATGTGACCGCCATCGTCGACCGGCTCCTCGAAAGCGGCCACATCACGCGCAACCCCGCGTCGCATGACCGCCGCGTCCAGATCATTCGCATGACGCCGAAAGGCCGGGCGGAATTCAAGGCCATGGCGGGCCAGCACGGAGACTGGATCGGCGACATGTTCGCCGATCTCAAGCCACGCGAAGTCGAGTCCTTGATGACCCTTCTGGCGAAACTCAAGGCCTCCGTCCGGCGCAGCATCAACAAGGGCGAGTCCTCGTGATCTCCATGCGCGCCGTTGTTCCGCCGCTTGCCGATTACTCGGCCGAGCACGTGCTCTTGGGTGTGGTGGACGGCGTCGCATCGATCACCCTGAACCGGCCCGACCGAAAGAATGCGCTGACGTTCGAGTCCTATGGAGAACTGCTCGGGATGTTCCGGGCGGCGCGATCGGATGATGCGGTCAAGGTGTTCGTGCTCTCGGGTGCCGGGGACGATTTCTCGTCCGGCGGCGATGTGCTCGACATCATCGGACCACTCGTCGCGATGAAGACGACCGACCTGCTGCGCTTCACCGAAATGACCGGCGATCTCGTCAAGGCTATGCGGGCGTGTCCGCAGCCGATCATCGCGGCGGTGGACGGCATCTGCGCCGGTGCCGGAGCTATCATGGCCATGGCCGCGGATCTTCGGATCGGCACGGCGGAAGCCAAAGTGGCCTTCCTGTTCAACCGGGTGGGTCTTGCGGGCTGCGACATGGGGGCTTGTGCCATCCTGCCACGCATCATCGGCCAGGGCCGCGCGAGCGAGCTTCTCTACACCGGTCGCCCGCTGTCGGGCCAAGAGGGCGAGCGCTGGGGCTTCTTCAATCGCCTGGTCGACCGGGTCTCGCTCCTGTCGTCCGCGACCGACATGGCGCGGCGGATCACGGAAGGGCCCGCCTTCGCGACCGGCCTCACGAAGCGCATGCTGCATATGGAATGGGCGATGAGCGTCGATGACGCGATCGAGGCGGAAGCCGTGGCCCAGGCGCTCTGCATGAAGACGGAGGATTTCGCCCGTGCCTACCATGCCTTCGCGGCGAAGCAGAAACCCGTATTCCAAGGCGACTGAGCCATGCCGGATCTCAGCTTCCTGTCGTGGCCGTTCTTCGAGCCCGCTCATACGGCCCTTCGGGCCGAGGTCGCAAGCTTCGCCGAAACCGCGCTGCAGGGGATCATCGACCATCACGATGTCGACGGGACCTGCAAGCACATCGTGGCGGCACTCGGCCAAGCGGGGCTGACCCGGCATGCGGTGACAGCCCCCTTTGGCGGCATCCGCGATCGGCTCGACGTGCGCTCGCTCTGCCTCATCCGCGAAACCCTCGCCTACCAGGCGGGGCTCGCCGACTTCGCTTTCGCCATGCAGGGCTTGGGCACGGGCCCCATCACGCTGTTCGGTACCGACGAGCAGAAGCAGCGCTACCTGCCGCCGGTCGCCGCCGGGAAGGCTCTCGCCGCCTTCGCCTTGTCGGAACCCGAGGCCGGATCGGACGTGGCCGCGATCGCCTGCTCCGCGGAGGTCGACGGGCCGGACCATGTGCGGCTCAACGGGGAGAAGACCTGGATTTCCAATGGCGGCATCGCCCATCAATACGTCGTGTTCTGCCGGACCGGCGAAGGGCCGGGTGTCAAGGGCCTGTCGGCCTTTGTGGTCGAAGCCGGAGCACCAGGCTTCGCCATCGCCGAACGGCTGCACACGATTGCCCCGCATCCATTGGCGAAACTTCGTTTCGTCGATTGCCGTATTCCGATAACCCAACGGATCGGCCGGCCGGGCGAGGGATTCAAGATCGCCGCCGCGACGCTCGACGTGTTCCGTTCGACGGTCGGGGCCGCGGCGCTGGGGCTCGCGCGACGTGCGCTTGACGAAACGCTGAACCGCACGACGACCCGGCAGCTCTTCGGCGCCGCCATGGCGGAGATGCCCGCCGTCCAGGGTCACCTCGCCGATATGGGCCTCGAAGTCGATGCCGCCGCGTTGATGGTCTACAGGGCCGCTTGGACCAAGGATCAGGGCGCACCGCGCGTCAGCCGCGAAGCGTCACTGGCAAAGCTTGTCGGGACGGAAGCGGCGAGCCGCGTCATCGACACTGCGGTGCAGCTCCATGGCGGCGAGGGCGTGCGGACAGGCGCCAAGGTCGAGGAACTCTATCGCGAGGTGCGGGCGCTGCGCATCTACGAGGGCGCAAGCGACGTGCAGAAGGTGATCATTGCCCGCCAGATGATTGCCGATCACACCGCGAAAGCCAAGGAAAGCACCGGCCCGTGAGCATCAGCCCCGTCACTCTCGAACGTCACGGCAACGTCGCGGTCGTTACCATCGACAATCCGCCGGTCAACGCGACCGGACAGGCTGTTCGGGCGGGCCTTGTTGAGGCCGCCAAGACCATCGCCTCCGACGACGAGATCGCCGGCGCCGTCCTGACCTGTGCGGGACGGACATTCGTCGCGGGGGCCGACATCACGGAATTCGGCAAGCCGCCCGTCCCGCCGTCGCTGCGCGACAGCTATGCATCGATCGAGAACCTGGAGAAGCCGATCGTCGCCGTGCTGCACGGCACGGCGCTCGGCGGTGGCCTGGAACTGGCGCTGAGCTGCCATTACCGCGTCATCGATCCAAGCGGCGCCTGCGGCCTTCCCGAAGTAACCTTGGGGATCATCCCCGGCGCAGGGGGCACGCAACGCCTGCCGCGGCTCATCGGCGTTCCTGCCACGCTGGATATCGTCACGTCGGGACGCCGGGTCGCTGCGGACGAGGCCTTGCGCCTGGGCATCGTCGACGCGATCACAAAAGGCGACCGACTCTCCTTTGCGCTCGACTTCCTGCGCGAACGGCTCGGCGAAAAAATCCCGCGCCTTTCCGAACGCGCCTTTCCCAACGTCAGACCCGACGAGATCGCAGCCGCTCGTGCCGCTGTCGCCAAGAAATCGCCTGGCCAGATCGCGCCGGCTCGCGCGATCGATGTTGTGGAGGGCAGCGCGGGTCGCGATTTTCGGTCCGGGTTGACGCTGGAACACGAGGTGTTCGAGACGCTGCGCACCTCGGCGCAGTCGAAGGCGCTGCGGCATATTTTCTTCGCCGAACGGGCCATCAGCAAGGTTCCGGAATTAGCCAAGGCGAGCGCACGCCCGCTGCAAAGGATCGGTGTCGTCGGGGGCGGGACCATGGGCGCCGGCATCGCGGCGTCCTGTCTGCTGGCCGGCTTCAGCGTGTGCCTTGTCGAGCGTGACGAGGCGACGCTCGCAGCCGGTCGCGAGCGCGTCGACGGCATTTTCCGCGACTCCGTGAAACGCGGAAAACTGTCGCGTGCCGATCATGAGGCCATCGGGGCGACACGCTTCACCGCCTCGACCGCCATGGCGGCCCTCAACGAGGCTGATCTCATCATCGAAGCCGTCTTCGAATCGATGGAGGTCAAAGAGGCGGTCTTCCGCGCCCTCGATGCTGCCGCCAAGCCCGAAGCGATCCTCGCGACCAATACGTCCTATCTCGACGTGGCGCAGATCGCCTCGGCCACCCGGCGCCCGCAGGATGTGATCGGCCTGCATTTCTTCTCGCCCGCCAACATCATGAAGTTGCTCGAAGTCGTGGTGCCGGAAAAGGCCTCCGCCGCGGCCGTCGCGACCGGTTTCGCACTCGGCAAAGCCCTCAACAAACTCGCGGTCCGCGCCGGCAACAAGGAGGGCTTCATCGGCAACCGCGTCCTATCGGCCTATCGCAGGGCGGCCGACCATATGGTCGAGGATGGCGCTTCACCTTGGGAGATCGACGCGGCCTTCCGGGATTTCGGGTTCCCGATGGGCGTCTTCGAGATGCAGGATCTGGCCGGGCTCGACATCGGCTGGGCGACGCGCCAGCGCCTCGCGCCGAAGCGCGATCCCAAGGAGCGCTACGTGCGCGTCTCCGATCGCCTCTGCGAGCAGGGCCATTTCGGGCGCAAGACCGGGCGCGGCTATTACCTTTACGATCAGGGTCGTGCCACGCCTAACCCTGATGTCGACGCCATCGTGGCGGACGAGCGCCGCAGCAAGGGGATCAACCCGCGATCCTTCTCGAAACAAGAGATCCAGAACCGCATTCTGTTGGCGATGGTCAACGAGGGGGCCAAGACCCTCGAGGAAGGGATAGCGCTTCGCGCCAGCGATATCGACGTCGTGATGGTCAACGGCTACGGCTTCCCCCGCTGGCGGGGCGGACCGATGCATGCCGCGGAAGCGCGCGGTCTCAAGGCGATCCAGGCCGATCTCGAAGCCTTGTGGAGCGACGATCCCCTGTGGCGGCCGGCGGCGATTCTATCGCGGCTGGGGGAGGATGGCGGCGATTTCTCGCAGGCCATGGCGGATAGAGCACACGAGCTCGAGCAGACCCGCGTCTCAGCCCAAGCCTCGTCGGTCGCTTGACGGTAGAACCGCAGTTGCTTCGATCTCGAGCTTCGCGGCGGGCTGCACGAGACGCATGACCTGGACCGTCGCCATGGCCGGAAAATTGCGCCCGAAAAGCTCGCGATAAGCGGCACCCAATTTCTTGGGACTGGCAAGATATTCATCGATATCGGTCACATACCAAGTCAGGCGGACAAGGTGCTCGGGCCCGGCACCCGCTTCCGCCAGGATGGCGGATATGTTCTGGAACAGTTGCTTGGCTTGTCCCACGAAGGTCGGTGGAAACACCCCGTCCTCATTCCAGCCGACCACGCCGCCGGTGACGAGGATTCGCCCTTCGGCCAGCATGCCGTTGGAATAGCCCTTGGGGCGAGGCCAGCCCGGAGGATGCAAGACGGTGTGCATAGGCGCTTGGGGCGAAAGCTGCTGCACCGATGCAGCCGACGGAGTCGCATCGGAACCTTCACGAACAATGCTCATCGTTTCTCCTTTAGACGTGAAGGTCGTCTCGCAATCATCGGGCTCCCGCATTATGTCGCGCCGGGGACCCTTGCCCATAATCATTTTATATTTAAAGTATTCCGTGAACCAAGATGAGAGCGTCGGACTTGTTTTGAGCCGCTCTAATCGTCGCAGGGGACCCGATGACAAACGCGACCGCGAGCAGCCGCCACCCAACCGCGGACCTTTCTTGGGATGGTCCAGTGCTCCTAAACGATCGGCCGACGCAAGACGAGCGCCTGATCCGCGACACTGCCCGGGCTTGTGCCGAGGATAGGCTGCAGCCCCGCGTTCTCGCCCCTTATGCGTATGAACAAACCGGCAACTTGTACCATTTGATGCGCTACGCTCAGAAGCTCGAGGCCGTCAGCAGCTACGAGGTGCCGCAGGACGTTCACGCCCTGATCCTCGGGTCGCCCGAGACGGGCATCAAGGCGTTGTCTTAGGCCGTGCGATGAAAGGAGGCGCGGACATGAAGATCACTGTCATCGGCGGAGGCCCCGGAGGGCTCTACTTCGCGCTCCTTACCAAGAAGGCGCGCCCCGATTATACCGTCGATGTCTATGAACAGAACGCTGCGGACGACACGTTCGGGTTCGGCGTCGTCTTCTCCGACGATACGCTCGACGAATTCCTGTCGCGCGACCCGGACTCCTATGAACGCATTCGCCATCGTTTCGCCTATTGGGACGATGTTGCGATCCACTACAAAGGCGAGGAAATTCGCTGCGGCGGCAACGGATTCTGCGGCACCTCCCGCATGTATCTGCTCAATGTGCTGCAAGGCCGCTGCCGCGATGTCGGCGTCGAACTGCATTTCAACTCGCGGATCGATCCGGCCGAGTTGAAGACCCGCTTTGCCGATTCCGATATCATCGTCGCGGCCGATGGCGTGAACTCACCCATTCGCGACCACTACAAGACCGAATTCAAGCCGACCGTCGCGATCAAGTCGAACCGCTTCTGCTGGATGGGCTCGACCCGTCCCATGGGCGAGTTCAACTATTTCTTTCGCGACACCCCGCATGGCGTGATCTGCGCCCACACCTATCAGTACGAGGAGGGCCGCTCGACCTGGGTGTTCGAGATGGATGAGGCCTGCTGGCAGGGGCACGGCTTTACCGAATTCGACGAAGAGGGCTCCCGCGATCGCCTCGAGCAGGTTTTCGCGGGCGAACTCGAGGGCCATCCGCTGCTGCTGAACCGCTCGCTGTGGCGGCGCTTCCCACGCATCTTCTGCGAGAACTGGTCTTACGAAAACATCGTGATCCTCGGCGACGCCAAAGCCTCGGCCCATTTCTCGATCGGCTCGGGCACGAAGCTCGCCATGGAATGCGGCATCGCCCTCTCGGACGCCGTGCTGGCGAAAGCCGATGAAAGCGTCGGGCAGGCCTGCAAGGCCTATGATGCCGCGCGCCGGGTTCCCTGCCGCATCGTGCAGCACAATGCCGACGTGTCGCTCGCCTGGTTCGAGCACATGAACCGCTCCTTCGACATGGAGCCGATGCAATTCGCCATGACGGTGATGTGCCGGGCGAAGTCGGTGACCTACGACAACCTGCTGGTCAGGGATCCCACGTTCGTGGAGCGCGCCGACACCGAATTCTACGACCGGCTCTACCGCGAGACGGGCGACGATTACCGCAAGATCCGTCCAACGCCGATGTTTACCAAGTTCCGGCTGCGTAATCTGGAACTCGCCAATCGCGTCGTCATGGCACCCATGGCGCAATATAGAGCAGACGACAACGGCAACCTCACCGACTGGCATTTCGTGCACTACACATCGCACGCGCTCGGCGGCGTCGGCTTGATCTTCATGGAAATGACCTGCACGTCGCCCGGCGCTCGCATCACGCCCGGCTGCCCCGGCCTCTGGACCGACGCGCATGAAGCGCAATGGAAGCGCATCGTCGATTTCATCCATGCCAATTCGAAGGCCAAGGTCGCGATCCAGCTCGGCCATGCCGGGCGCAAGGGCTCCACGCAGGTGGGCTGGGAAAAGCCCGATCACCCGCTGGAAGACGCTGCGGCCAACTGGCCCCTTTTGTCGGCGTCCGCCATCCCGTGGCAGGAGAATGCGAGCCAGATCCCACGTGAACTCGACCGGGCCGGAATGGACGAGATCGTCCAGGAGTTCGTCCAGGCCGCTCAGCGGGCGCTCCGCGCCGGTTTCGACCTCCTCGAACTGCACTGTGCCCACGGCTACCTCCTGGCCTCGTTCCTGTCGCCGCTGACCAACAAACGCACGGACGAATACGGCGGCTCGATCGAGAACCGGCTGCGCTTCCCGATCGAGGTCTTCGATGCCATGCGGGCCGTGTGGCCTGCCGAACAACCGATGTCGGTGCGCATTTCGGCCTCCGACTGGCTGGAGGGCGGGATCAGCGAGGCGGACGTCTTCGCCATCTCGCAGGCCTTCAACAACGCGGGCTGCGATCTCATCGACGTCTCGGCCGGGCAGACCGTGCCGAACCAGAAGCCGGTTTACGGCCGCATGTTCCAGGTCCAGTTCGCCGAGGCCATCCGCAACGTGCCCAAGATGGCGACCATGACGGTTGGCGCCATCACCGAGGCGAGCCAGATCAACACCATCCTTCACACCCGCCGCGCCGATCTCGTGGCGCTCGGGCGCCCCCACCTATGGAACCCCTATCTGACTCGTCAGGCGGAGGCGTGGTACGGAGCGCGCAATCAAGCTTGGCCGAACCCCTATTGGCCTGGGCAGAACCAGGCACATAGCGAAATGGCCAAGCTGCGGGACAAGCAGATCACGCTGCAAAAGAAGGCCCGCCCCGCGAAACACAACGCGCGAGGGTAATGCCTGAATAATATTTCAGCCTTGAAACAACTGGACCTCAGCCTTAAGCTCGGGGTCATCCGGGTTGGGGAGACGTCCTGATGGGTGGTGAGGCGGGGGAGCAAGGGTTGAAGGCAGCCCTGCGCAATCCTCGCGGCCTCGGCGCTTTCTGGTTCGCGGTTGGTTCGCCGACCCTCGTCGAACTCGCCCTGGCAGCCGAACCCGCCGCCATCGTCATAGACCTGCAGCACGGCCTGTGGGAGCGCCACGCGTTCGAATACACACTCGGCCAAATCCCAAACACAATACCGACCATAGTGCGCCTGGCGGATGGGTCAGCTCGCGGGATCGGAGAAGCGCTCGACGCAGGCGCCGAAGGTGTACTGGTGCCCTTGGTCGAAAGCGCCACTGAAACGGCGGTCTGTATCGCGGCTGCCCACTACCCGCCGGCTGGCCGGCGCTCCGGCGGTGGCATACGTCCCCTGGCGCGAGGATTTGCATCCTACGTGGCCGCAGCGCGGGCGCACACCGCCGTCGGCGTGATGATCGAGACTGTGGCAGGCGTCGAACAAGCGGCGGCCATAGCGGCCACACCGGACCTCGACTTCGTCTTCATCGGCACGGGCGACCTTGCCTTGTCACTGGGCTGCTTGCCTGGGGCGGACGAGCGCCATGAGGCGGCTTGCCGCCAGGTGCTCGGGACCTGCCGCGCGGCGGGCCTTCCCTGTGGAATTTTCACGTCCAGCCCGGACGAGGCGAGCCGGCGGCTGGAAGAGGGCTACGCGCTGGTCGTGGTCGCCAACGACATTGCCGTGGTCTCCTCGGGGTTCCAGACGGCCAAAGCCGGATTCGCCGCAGAACCGACGAAAGCCGCCTCTTGAGCGCGTCCGTCGCTTTCAAAGCTCCCGCGGTGAATGATTTCCGCTCTGCCCACCAGGGGATTCGTGCGCAGATTCGCGACCTCGACACCGAGAACATAGCGGAATTAGCGGTGCGAGCCCGTGCCCTGGGCGATGTGATTCCGCTCTGGTATGGCGAAGGCGATATCGTCACGCCCGAGCCGATCCGTGCCGCGGCGAAGCAGGCCTTGGACGACGGGACGACCTTCTACATCCCGGATATGCGCGGCATGCCCGCTGTGACGGCGGAACTGTCCGCATATCTGACACGTCTCTATCGCCGTCAGATCCCAGTCGATCGGTCCACCATCGCGCCCGGCGGGATGCAGGCACTTTATCTCGCGCTGTCGCTGATCCTCGACGTCGGAACCAACGCGGTCTATGTCGAGCCGCAATGGCCCAATATCGCTCGCACGATCCATATGGTGGGCGCGGAGCCGCGCCCCGTTCCCCTGGTTTTCGACACCGACTTCCGCCTCGATCTCGACCGGCTGTTCGAGGCCTGCGATGCCCGCACGCGCGCCATCGTGCTTTCGACGCCGTCCAATCCAACGGGCTGGACTGCATCGCGCCACGAACTGGCAGCCCTGCTGGCCTTCAGCCGCCGCACGGGAATTTGGATCGTTTCGGACGAAGTCTATGGACGGCTCTATTTCGAAGCCGATGCGGCGCCATCCATTCTGGAGGCCGCCGAGGATGACGACCGCGTGCTCGTCGTCAACAGCTTTTCGAAGGCCTGGGCCATGACCGGATGGCGCATCGGGTGGCTCAATCATCCGGCCACGGTGGCCGGTGAAGTGGCCGCCATGACCCAGTACATGAACAGCGGAACCGCCGGCTTCGTCCAGGCCGGCGCACGCGCGGCGCTGCGCAGCGGCGAACCGGTCGTGGCGACGGTGAAGTCCCGGCTGAAAGACGGGATGGATCTCGCCTACGCTCGACTGTCCGCCATTCCGAGGGTGATCCTCCCGGAGAAGCCGCGCGGCGGCATGTACGCGTTCTTCTGCCTGGCGGGAGAAGACGATTCCCGAGCCGCCTGCCTCCGCATCCTGGAGGCCGCCCAGGTGGGGCTGGCGCCCGGTTTCATGTTCGGGCGATCGGCCAATCGGTTCCTGCGCATGTGCGTGCTGCGCGAGCCGAAGCAATTGCAGATCGCGCTCGACCGGATGGTCGAAGCCTTGTCGTAACCGATGGAGTGAACGCATGATGGTGTTACCGCGCAGGCTGCTTCTTGCGAGTCTGTTGGCCTTTTTCGCCCCCCTCCCGGCGTTTGCCGTCGATCACCTGACGGTCGGCGCCTACCCCGCCAATCCGCCCGGGGAATTCAAGGCGGCGGACGGTCATTTCGAGGGTTTCGAGGTGGATGTCGTCAATGAACTGGCCAAGCGCCTGAAGGCGAGCCTCGATGTCCAGGATTTCGGCTTCCAGGCGCTGTTCGCCGGAATCAGTTCCGGCCGCATCGACATGGCGATTTCCTCGATCACCATTACCCCGGAGCGCCTGAAGAACCAGGCTTTCACGCAGCCCTATTACGACAGCGACGGCGCGGTCCTCACCAAAGCCGAATCGCCCATCGGCAGCATGGATGCGCTCAAGGGAACCACGCTCGGCGTCATCGGCGCCTCATCGGGCGAAGCCTGGCTCAAGAAGAACGGCGAGCAGATCGGCGTGTCCGACATCAAGAGCTACACGAGCCAGGACAATCTCATGCTCGACGTGCGCGCCGGACGAATTGCCGGGGGCGTGGGAGAGGTTGCCGGCTTTCAATATGCGATGTCCAAGACCCCCGGCTACAAGATCGCGGTCCGCATTCCGACCGGCGAACATTTCGCCGTCATGATGAAGAAGGGATCGCCGCTCCTGCAACCGGTGAACGAGGCCATCTCGGTCATGAAGACGGACGGAACTCTCGCGGCCATTCACAAGAAGTGGTTCGGCACCGATGCGGAGGCCGGATCGAGTACGCTGAAGGTCACGCCGCTGCCGACCGAATAGGGAAGAACGTCTGGATCGAGCGATGACGCGGAACTGAGGATGTTCGCTTGGACCTGATCAATACCTTCTTCAATCCGGAGGTGTTTCTCCAATCGTTCCCCATCCTGCTGCGCGGCCTGGGCAACACCATCATGCTCGGCGTCACGGCGGTCGTTTGCGGGACGCTGTTCGGGGTTGTTCTCTGTCTCGTTCGTCTCTACGGCGCGAAAGCCCTCCAGGTCTTGGCGATCATCTACATCGACCTGTTTCGCGCCATACCGGTTCTAGTCGTCATCGTTCTCATCTATTACGCCCTGCCCTTCGTCGGGGTGACGTTCTCGTCCTTCACCTCGGCGAGCCTCGCCCTCATCCTGGTTCTCGCAGCCTTCACGGCCGAGGTCCTGCGAGCCGGCATCCAGAGCATTCCCCGCGGCCAGGCGGAGGCCGCCCTGGCGCTCGGCCTGAGGTTCCGGCAGGTGATCTGGAAGGTGATCCTCCCCCAGGCGGCGCGTGGCGATTCCTCCGCAAACCAGCAACATGGTGTCGATCATCAAGGACACCTCGCTCGCCTCGGTCGTCGCCATGCCGGATCTCCTGAAACAGGCCACGGACACGCAGGCGCTCATGGCCAATCCGACGCCGCTGATCGGCGCGGCCGTCATCTATGTCGCCATCCTGTGGCCTCTTGTACGGTTGACCGCATATCTCGAAGGCCGCGGCCAGCAGTTGCGGACCGCTCGTTGATCGAGCTTCATCTCTAGGGAGCATGAGAATGTCGAATGACCTGTTGGCCCAATTCGCCTCGGCCTTGCTCAGCGGAAAGATCCGAGTCGTCGATCTGACCCAGAGTCTCCGGCCCTCGACGCCGGTCATCGGCCTGCCGCCGCCGAACGCGCCGTCGAACCCGTTCCGCATCGAGGAAATCTCGCGCTACGACGAACGCGGCCCCGCCTGGTACTGGAACAACATTTCCATGGGCGAGCACACGGGTACGCATTTCGATGCGCCGGCCCATTGGGTCACGGGCAAGGATTTTGCCGACGGTTTCACGGACACGATCCCGGTTCAGCGCTTCGTCGCGCCGGCCGTGGTGATCGATTGCGCCAAGGACGCCGCCTCGGACGAACGGTTCACCTTGACGCCGGATCACATCAAGTCCTGGGAAGCCAAGCACGGTCGCATCCCGGACGGTGCCTGGGTCCTGATGCGCACCGATTGGTCCAAGCGGACGGACGCAAACACCTTCCTCAACATGAAGGAGGACGGTCCGCACTCGCCCGGCCCCTCCCCTGAAGCGATCCGCTTCCTTGTGGAAGAGCGGAACGTGAACGGCTGGGGCGTCGAGGCGGTGGGGACCGACCACGGTCAAGCCTTCCTGTTCGAACCGCCCTTCCCGGCCCACAATCTGATGCACGGCGCGAACAAGCTGGGTCTAGCAAGCCTGACCAACCTCGATCAGCTGCCGCCGACCGGTGCCATCCTGATCACGCCGCCGCTGAAGATCGAGAAGGGCTCGGGCAGTCCCTTGCGGGTCCTGGCACTCGTGAGCGGTTGACCGGATGACAACAACCGACAGCGCCTTCCCGGTCGAAGCGCTCCGCCCCATGTTCCCGGCATTGCAGCATGCGGGCTCGTTCATCTTCTTCGACAATGCGGCGGGCGCGCAGATCCCGAAGATCGCGCTCGACGCGATCAACGACCATCTTCTCGGCCACAACGTCCAGCGTGGCGGGCGTTATGCCAAGAGCCGCCTCGTCGATCGGTCCGTCGCCGAGGCGCGGGAAAGCGTGGCGCTGCTGCTGAACGCGCGCGACCCGGCCGAAGTCTCTTTCGGCATGAACGCAACCTCGTTCATTCGCCTCGTCAGCCTCGGCATCGGCCAGATGCTCGAAGAGCGTGACGAGATCGTCGTCACCGACATGGATCACGATGCCAACATCGCAACGTGGCTCGCCCTGGAGAGAATGGGCGCCAGATGCGTTTGGTGGCGGATGCGGGAGGATTGCACGCTTCACGTCGATGATCTGAAGCCTTTGCTCAATGCAAAGACCCGCCTCGTGGCCTGCACTGCGACGGCCCATTCCACCGGATCGGTCGTCGATGTCGCGGCCGTCTCGGATGCGGCCCATGCGGCCGGGGCCGAGGTGTTCATCGATTGCGTCCATTTCGGCCCGCATGGCCTGATCGACGTGCAGGCTTGGGGCTGCGACTACCTCGTCTGCTCCGGCTACAAGATCTTCGCGCCGCATATGGGATTTCTGTGGGGCCGATTCGACGCCCTCAAGGCGCTGCCGACCTTTCGGGAGGATTTCATCCCGGATCAGCCGCCTTACAAGATCGAGGCCGGCACCTTCATCTACGAAAATGTTGCCGGCATGAGCGCTGGGGTGAGACACCTCGAAGGCATCGGCCGCATGATGTCGCCGCGCCCGCTCAACTCGCGTCGGGCCGATATCGTCGCCGGCATGACGGCGATCCGCGCCTACGAGCGGACGCTGTCGCGTGAGACGCTTCGCGTGCTCAAAGCCAGTGGCGCGACCATCTACGGAATCAGCGACGCGGCCCGCCTCGGCGAACGCGTGCCGACGATCTGCTTCAATATCGACGGCCTGTCGCCCCAGGCCATCGCCGACGCCATGGACAAGGCCGATATCGGCATTCGCGACGGCCACATGTACGCGCCGCGCCTGATGCAGCGGCTCGGACTGAGCATGGATCGCGGAGCCTTGCGCGTCTCCCTCGTCCACTACAATACGGTCGACGAGATTAGCCGCTTTGGGCGCGCCCTGCGGGCATTCATCGGCGAAACCGGGGCGAGCGCCGCGCCCGCCGTCTCTCAAGCAATGTCCGTCTGATCGGGCGCCGGCGGATCGGTGATCCGGCGCGAGGCGTTTGCCGGCGGCAGCAGCATCGGGGCGTGCTCAATCCAGCTCGGGTTTCGTCGTCTCGATCCGGAACGGATGCGCCGGATAG